>NZ_CP048640.1 GCF_010669145.1 Rhizobium oryzihabitans | reverse complement strand
CGCTGGACACGTGGTTTCGCTACCGGAATATCATCGAGAGTGATTTTTGGTCTCACCATCACGCGGCCTCCTGCTCTTCACCGGATAAGTGTCTTTCGATCTCCGCCATAATGGCCATCACTTCAACCCGGGCTTTCCTCACTGGTTCGGTCAGGTCCTGCATCTGGACCGTGCCGAAACCATGCTCGATGTCTTTGTAGATGTTTCGTTCAAACAATTCGCTGTTCAGGAGGATGCTATCAGACCGCCCCGCCTGCACTTCTCTTTCGATGTACCCGCGAATGTTCTTGTAGTCGTCGGACTTCTGGTTGATGGCGGTGATCCTGGTCCTCAGAACAAAATGCTTCACCTTGCGCTGGCTCTGCGCGTTGTGCTCGTCCACGATCTGCATAGCCGTCACCATCGCGTCGAATACGCGCGGCGCAGGCTGCACTGGCGTGACAATTACATCCGCATAATTCAGGATGTTGGTGAGAACCACGGATTCCCGACCAGCCGTATCGATGATGATCACATCATAGTCCGACTTTCGCCGGATGATATCTTCAATCGCCTTGGTCTGGAGCGCAGAAGCGAAATCGACATTCTCAGGCTGCATTTCCCTTTGTTCGCATTTCCGCCACCAAGCTTCGAGGTTTCTACTTGGATCGGAATCGACCAGCAGCACTTTCTTCTCGCGGATGGCATACTCTCCTGCGATCGTCATCGCGATCGTAGACTTCCCTGCCCCACCCTTCGAACTCATCGTTCCGTATACGAGCGTCATCGTCATATCCCTCGTTGCTCTCGATCGCCATTGGCGATCTGTTTCGCATCCAGTGAAAGAGCGAAACTGTTTTAACTGCGGCGATTGGACCAGTAATCCCTGCGACCTGTGAAACTGCTTTCCCTGTGTAACATATCAACAGAATGCCTATTAAGTTGTAAACAAGTTTCGCTGCAACACAAGTCGATGTGAAACTAGTTTTCCAGCGAACCGGTTTCGCTGTTCGATAGAGAACTTGTCTTGCGTGAAACCAAATCACTGTGAAGCAGGTTTACATTCAAAACGGTTTCGATTGATACCATTGAGATGCGGAAGCTGTAAACCACTAAAACAGTGCACAGTTATATTGCAAACGCGGTTCGAATGTTTACACCTTTCACTGTAATAGTCACGCAATTACCCATTGTTTTCAATGTCAGAGAGCTTACTCCCCTAAGTGTGAACCCCGGAGCCGCGCAGGCGAAATCCAGCAGCAGGCCGCGCGCAGTCTGCAAGGGCAAAGAGCGCAGCGTCCCTTGCGGATGAGCACGACTGTTGCAGGAACGAGCCTTCAGCGGCCCCGAGGTGAACCCTGGTGAGCGCCCATCCGGAGGCTCCTTGTGGCCGAAGGCCGCCTAGAAAACGGACGCAATTCGCAAAGCGAAATTGCGGCTTCAATCCTCATCGATTTTAAACCATCGTATTGATTATTATGTTGGCAGGATACGTAATTTTGTCGTACAAAATTACCGCATCGACGGACAGGCCGTCGATGGTTTTGATTGATTGATTGTCGATGGCAAGAAGTGGGAAGACATCCGCGGTTGGACCGTCTGCGACTGGTAAGGATCGCCGGATTAACTTCCGTCTAAACGGCGCCGAATATTCGGCTGTCCAGGAGGCAGCAGCGAAAGCCGGAATGACCGTTTCCGCTTTCTTTCGGTCGCTTTCCCTGGAGGGTGCAGGCGTTCGTCCGGTCTTCAATGACAAGGACCGCGCCATCCTTTTTTTGCTTCATGAAGACATGCGAAAGATCGGTGTTAATCTCAACCAGGTGGCGCGATCGTTAAACGCTGGGCGTGTCGTGGATCCCGAGGAGGTGAAAATTGCTCTTCGAAACGTCAAAATCATTGCTGACGAACTGAGCCTGGAACTGCGCAACGCTTCAATGCGAGCCGGTAAATCGCGCCGAGGCGAGGCATGAACGGTCGGCTCCCCGGGGTTTTTGAAGACGAGGTTAAGGGACGACGCGCTGCATTGGCTGCGAACTCAGCCACTGCTGCGGCTTTGGACAAGCGTCTGGAAGACGAATTATTCAAGCGCCGGGGTGGCGGGGGAGGGGGCCAAGCCCCTCTTTCGGGGAAGCCGCGACGGCCGACGCGGTACGACGGGATGCCGGGAGCCATGGGGGAGGGGAGCGTGCCCGCTCCCCGACGTTTGGTCGAACGGCTTGAAGCCGTGGCGAAAGGCAGTCAGCCAGCCGTTGTAAAAATGGCTTCCTATGGTGGCGGCGGTCGGCTCGGTGCTATGGTGGAGTATGTTTCGCGTAAAGGCGAGATTGCGATCGAGACGGAGACCGGAGAGCGCCTGCGCAGCAGAGGAGAGCTCGCAGCGCTTAAATCGGAGTGGGAGCCTCTTTTCCAGAACCGGAATGAAAGCCGGGACATCGCGAGTTTCACAGTTCGAATAGAAACTGACGCCATAGGAAGCGAAGAGGACGTGCATAGCGCGGTGCGCCATGTCCTTGAGGGCGGCTTGGGAAACCGAAGGTTTGCCTATGCGGTTGAGCAGCCGGCTCGCGGCGTGCTCCATGTTCAAGGTGTCCTGGTTCTCCGGAGCAAGGAGGGCGAACGGCTAACTGGTGACGACGTTGCAGCAGAAATTGTCCAAGGCCGGTTCGATAAGGGCCGCACAGTAAACGGTGCTGCGTCGAGATTTTCATTCTCGCGATATGGCAATGGCGTTGAGTACGGTACGGCAAGGGTGCGGGATCTTGTTGAGGCCAATGCGGGCGTCCGAGACGACCGTGGCCGCGCTATTGAGACGGAGAAGGCCGCCGGCGATCTCGTGCAGAAGGAATGGCGTTCTGAACTGCACAGTCGCAAGGGCAGGGACGTTATGCACGTCATCCTTTCCGCACGCGCTGGTACGAACGCAGAGGCTTTTGAGAACGCCGCCCGTGATTTTCTGGCGCATCAATTCGAGGGCTTTAAATACGCCTTTTCGATGCATGACCCGATGCACGATCCGAAGGAGCAGAGCGAAGGTGGCAAGCGGCCACACATCCATGTTCATGCTCTCGTGGTGATGCGCAACCAGCACGGCGAACGGGTAGAGACCAGCCCGCAGATTTTCCGGCAGTGGCGAGCGCTCTTGGCCGAGAAGGCAAGGGACCACGGTATAGCTATGGAAATGACTGACCGCCGCGAAATGGCGTCCTCGCCTGCCTTCACGCGCAACCAGGTGAGGGCAGTCGATACTACGGGCAGAACTAGTCATGTCGGGACTAGCCCCGCAGCGCAGACGCGCTACGACAATAAGCGAGCCGAGGTCCGGACGGTCGCGACCACCGAGCAGAGTCTTCAGCACGCATTCGACGCGAAAAGGGCATGGTCTTCTGTCGCCGATCGTTCCGAGGATGAGAAGGTGGTCCAATTTGCCTTGGCTGCTGAAGCCAGGCTGTCTTCAGCGATCCGCAGCAGCCTTGCGGGTCTGGAAGTGTCGGCCATGCGTGGTGAGTTCGAAAGCGTAAAAGATGCAGCGCGCCAGCATTTGGCGGATATTGTCAGAGAGGGTGAAGTAATGAGTGATGACATGACAAGGGCAGATTTCGAGGCCTACGAAACGAATGTTTCTAAGGCTCTCGCCAACTACGGGTCGTTGATTGACGAAGACGAAAAGGAGCAGTTCAGCCTTATTTCGGAGCGGGCGCAAAACATGGTCGAAGCGCGCCGAAAGGTGATTGAGCTTCAGGAGGAACTTGATGATGTTCGCTCCAAGGCGCGTCCGAATTCCATTGTTCGAGATCTGGCCTCGTCGATCGCAACTTTGAGCCCCGTGGCTCGTGTTCTTGAAGCCGTTGACGAGGCCTTCAAAGAAGGCGTCGCAGCGGTCGAGGCGAACATCAAGCAAGGCATTTCGGCGGCCGAGGCAAACGTCAAACAATCTCTCGAACCTGCGGTCCCAGCTGCGGCCGAGAAGAGCGGTGAAGGGGAGCAGAAGCCGTCACGTTCCCTGCCTGCAGAAATCACCAGCCAGTATTTCTTGCAGCACGCAGCAGATGGCGCCGTTCGTGTTTTCACCAATTCGAAGGCCACTCGCGAAGTCTTCCAAGATGCCGGCGAAAAACTGCGGAGCAAAATTTACGATCCGACCGCTGTTCGCCTGATGATCGATACCGCTGCGCATCGCGGCTGGACGAGCGTTGAAATCGCGGGCTCAAAAGAATTTAGGCGAGAGGCCTGGCTTGAAGGACAGGCGAGGGGTATCGCCGTCAAGGGCTATCAGCCTAACGAACTGGACTGGCAGGAAGTCAGTCGGCGTGAACAGTCGCACCTGAAGAACGAGATCCGGCACATTGAAGAAAAGCTTGTTGCTGCTGAAAACCGGGCAGGGCCAAAAAGCGAAAAGGGCGAAGTTACCGCCGAGAAGGTTGCTGCAACAGCCGCCGCAAAGAGCCGGGCGGGCTTCCGCGAGGGCGTGACCGGAGAGCTGATCGAGGTAGGCTCCAAGCCGTATCAGGACAAGCCCGAAAACGAAACGTCGCCGTATGTTGTTCTTCGAACGGCTGAAGGAGAGCGTACAGTGTGGGGTGTTGGCCTGCCAGATGCACTCTCGCATGCCGACGCGAAAGAGGGCGACACCATCACGCTGCGAGAAGCCGGTATGGAGAAGGTCGAGAAGACCGTCATCCGTGAAGTTGAGGGTAAAAAGGTCAGGTCGGTTGAACTGGTTGACCGGCGCAAGTGGGAAGCCGAAGTCCTCCCGGAGCGCGATGACAAGTCTGCCGAGGTCGAGACTTCTCCCACTGCGGGTCCCGTGGTAGAAGAAAAGGCAGCAGTCCGAGAAGGCGAAGCCTCACAGGCGGAACCTGCGGCAAGGCAGTTGAACCGCCTTGATGAACTAAGGCAGGAGCGCGAAGAGAAGCGCGATCGAGACGACCAGGAACGGTAAGATGAACGGAAAAAGCCTTCTTCAAATGGTCTACGAGCAGAAAGTCGCTGACGAGGACGCGCAACTTGCCGGTTCTGTAGTCCCAGCGGTCTTTGTGGCTGTCTTTCTTTTCGTTGTGGTGTTTGTTGTGGGCGCAGCGCTCGATGTCGCTTGGGTCCATCTGCAGCAATGGTATCAATTGATCGCCAGCTACTGGCCGTTCTGATTATCAAAGGAAGCCGGGTTAGCCCGGCTTAGCCGTCTGCGAGGGGCGGAAGCTGGAAAGCCGCCGCCTCTGCTACGAATACAGAGGCGACGGCGCGGCTCCCTTATTACCAAATTGGGGGAACGGGGCAATTTTAGCGGCTTGGAATGAAGGTGGCTTTCAAGAATTTGATGTGAAACTAGGAATTTGACGTATTGATGATCGGCTTCATGCCTCGTTCTACTGCATAGCGGAGCGGATTCGCTCAAGAAGGAACTTCAATAATAAAATCAATGATTTAGTTCCATAATACAGATTATGCGATATGTTATAACATAACTCGTTTCATCGTCTTCACCTTGTGCTAAGGCCGCTTTCGGCCCAAAGCGGACAATAAGCTCACTATTCGCAACAACCATTGCCGATCGAATGGCCGCAACACTGAGCCTCTTCCGCTGATCTCGCAGCCAACCATCGGTCACGCGGCTTGCAACTGGCAGGTCTTGGCACCAGTGCCACCGCCAGAACGCCTTCATGCGTTGAAGGTTCGTCGGCGCAAAACAACTGAATCACTGGATCCCAATATTCGACGTTGAACACGGTGGGCGTACCTTTTTTCAACGGACAATGGCAAACATTTCTTGATTGATGCTGGGCATAACCCCACGACAGGCTGGCGTCCTTCGGTCTATTTACCCCAGCAGGGTGTTACGAACCTGGAGAGAGTTATCGTAACTAACATGGACGAGGATCACGCCAGTGACCTGCATAACTTTTATGTGCATTACACCGGCATTCCTTCGAGCTGCATTGTATATTCTAGACATTTCGCCTTATAAGTGTATCAGAAAGGTAGAAACCATGGCTGATTTTTACGAACTCGATTTCTTAGAGGTCCATACGAGTAAGAGCGGCGATGCAATCGCAATCCGCTATGAGCGGTGGGGGCAAACTTCTATTCACGTTGTTGATGCAGGATACGCAGCTACCGGAGACGCCTTGGTGACCCACATCAGGCAGCACTACGGCAACCCCGATAAGATAGATCATGTTGTTGTTACCCATCCTGATCAGGACCACGCAGAAGGGATCATTAAGATCCTCGAAAATTTCGAAGTCGGCACGCTCTGGATGAATCGCCCGTGGGTCCACGCAGCGGACATGATCCACTATTTCCCTACATGCAACTCCATCCCGCACCTCGAAAGCCGCTTGCACCGGCTCTATCCTTACTTGGATGACATCGAAAAACTCGCCATCAAACAAGGCGTCGATATCCGAGACGCATTTCAAGGGGCAACCATCGGAGCCTTTACCGTGCTAGCCCCCAGCCGACAGCGCTTCATTGAGCTTGTTGCGCATTCCGATCGAACACCTGAGGTGATCGAAGAGGCACGAGGTATCAATTGGTTTGGCCTCGATGCATTAGTAGAGGTCGCAAAAAAAGCGATAGCGTATATCCAAATGGGCTGGGGCGAAGAAAAGTTCTCTCCTGAAGCCACATCCAACGAAAACGAGATGAGCATTGTTCAGTTCGCCCATCTGAACAATGACAAAATTTTGTTGACCGCAGATGCAGGCCGTGAAGGAATGGACGAAGCCGCAGATTATGCACCTTTGGCTGGATTGACATTGCCTGGTATTAACCGATTTCAAACGCCTCATCACGGTTCACGCCGCAACGTATCGACCGAAATTCTGGATCGTTGGCTAGGGGAGCGTCTCGATAGCCCTCCAGAAGAAGATAAAGGCCAATTCACCGCCATTATCAGTGCGGCGCGCGAAGACCCAAGCCACCCCCGTAAAGCAACGATACGTGGCCTCCGGCACCGTGGAGCAAGAGTGCTTAGCACCGGGGACGGGCGAGGTACCAAACGGATTTATCGCAATGCGCCAGAACGTCAAGGATGGTCGGCCGCAATAAGCCTACCATATCCTGACACGCAGGAGGACTAGGAAATACTATGACTGTACGCAGTCAATACTTGGCGCGCGTAGGCTGAATAATATTTCAGAAAACGGCCAAACATCCCTATTGCCGTGAAAATCGCTGCAATCAGAATCCAGAAACCTTTTTCAGTAGGTTGCTGATAGTAATGATAGCTCAGCATAAAAGTGGCAACTATTCCAACGAAGCAGATATTGCGACAAAAACCGTAGTTATTTTGGAAGCTATCCAGGCGCTTAATGGAATCCTCTTTTTCTCTCGCCGCTGGGAAGGCGACCTGGAAAATGGCTTCTGCGGTGAGAGTAGCTGTCGGCACATTAAGTTTTGCGCTGGCCGCGTTCTTGATGCGGTCCTGCACGGGTTTAGCTAACGGAGCATATTCGCGATTGGCGAACAGCCAGGCTGCCACATAGTCCCGCCATCTCCTCTTACCGATGCCAAGAGCGACAGCAGACGGAGAACGCAGGAAACCTCGAGCCAGAACAAACTCAATAAGAGTAGCTGAGGGAGCTGCACAAATTTGTCCCAATACATAAGAGACAATCGTCCAAAAAACCCCCTGAACAATCGTCCAATCTGTTCGGCCAACTAAAATCTCGCCCGTGAAGCAATAATCAACCGTCGCAACAAGCAACATGCCCGATGAAACGAAGGCGTAGAATTCATAGTTCGTAAGCGGAAACCACTCGCGCATCTACCGGGTTTTTCCTTGAGGGGTTCGCATAATCAGTTGTTTCCTACAATTGGTGAAACACTATTATGGAATGCTCCGGTTCGGCAACTGAAATCAATCGGTTAATCAAGTAATTACATAGAGAATGAAACCGGTTGCGCGGCGCTAACATTTTGTCCAGACATTCACAGTCCTCGCCCAAACGGCGCTCCTATAACTGACTTCCGCTTACCACAGGCGATATTGATACACATGGCAGCTTTGGATTTCACCGAGATTGCGTCGGCACAGAGTGGTCCCGACAGAGATCGCTTCGAACTTTTCGCAAGGGAATTTTTTGACTCTGAAGGTTTTAGAATTATTGAACAACCAGACCGGGGCGCAGATGGTGGTCGCGATCTTATCGTCGAAGAGGATCGCTCAGGTCCAGGTGGTGTGAATGTTGTTCGTTGGTTGGTGAGCTGTAAACACAAAGCGCACTCGGGCGCATCCGTCAGCCCGGGTGACGAAATCAATATTCGTGACCGCCTATACACGCACCGTTGCCAGGGCTTCGTCTCGTTCTACTCCACCCTCCCAAGCAGCGGCTTAGGTCAGACCCTCCGTGCTCTTCAGCCAGACTTTGAGTATCTGCAGCTCGATAGCGAAGTGGTTGAACGAAAGTTGCTGGACAGCCCAAGAGGGAGAGTGCTGGCAGCTCGCTATATGCCGAAATCTTTCAACCGCTGGATCCAAGCATCACGCGCGGCAGCGATAACATCACCATCAGCCGATCCTCAACTGAGTACCAACAAATTCTTCCTGCGAGCTCCACACGATGATTTGCAGTCCGCTCGGGCCGAAGCCGCAGAGCGGAACACGATGGTTTTTATTGTTATTTATGATCCAGACCACCCTACGCACAGCAAGCTTGATTATTCCCTTGGATACTTCATGGAATACCAAACCACGAAACGACTTGTTGACCAGCACTTCGTGGCAGTAGTTGGACCGAGCAACGATCCCGAGTTAAGCGCGCTCGTTCCAAAGGACGATCCACTAGAAAACTGTTTATGGGTGGTATTGACCTCCACTGGCGAGATACTAATTCGCGAAGGCGTGTACGCAAATGCCGATGAGGGCTTGAAGCGTGTCCGCCAAGCAATTGACCTTTAACATGTCGAGGTCATCGGGCTTCAGTTTCTGGTCCTCCTAGCAGGGCTCGATATCGCCCGCAGCTGCACGAGCGAAACCCAGATAGAAAACTTACTTCGCACACCTTGTCCGAGACAAAGCTCTGAAATTGCGCCATATCCGGGCCGGAGATTTGCAAAGGGCAGGAAGTTGTCAAAAAATCGAGAAAACATCAGGGAATGGGGCAACCTAATCGTAGATTTGTTTCTGCGGGTCTATCCCGCTGTACGAGGCCTCCCCCACAATAGAATTGCACTTATCGTAGTCAGTGGTGGTGTAGGGCTTCTGTTCACACCAATATGGATGCCGCTCGTTCAGGCGATTGTCAAAATCGTATTTGATTATCAGATGGAAGGCACTGCGAGCCCTTGGTGGTCAGTGGTTCTTGTTGCGATGGGGCTAAGTTACCATCTCTTGATGTCTTGGCTGGAGGTCATGAGCAAACGAACCGCGACGGCTAGAGAGGACGCAGCATACGCTCGAGTTCGTGGGCATGATGCGCCGATATTCAACCAATTCCTTATAACGGTTTCAGAACCTCGATTTAAAAGCGCTCTATCAAATATTATCGATGATCACGCTTATACGACGCAAGAAGGCCAACTATTGAATCAAGCCTACTACCTCCTAGAGGCGACCACGAACAAGTTTAATGACGCGACAATGGAATCTAAGGCAGACGAACTGGAAAGATGTCTCGACGAATTAACGAAGTTTACGTCGATGCACTTCTTCTCATATGGTCCGGGTAGGTTCTGTATGCAGCCAGACTGGAATATTGATCGCGCCCTTGTGGTCAGTAGCGAAGATCAGCTCGCATACGAGGATCTGCGAAATGCCCTGACCCCCAAAGTTAAGGCGACACTAGCCGCATATGACGATTTCATACGCACTGGCAATAAACGACTTCTGTAATGTATAGATGCCTATCGAATCTGGCTCCGATCGTCATCGCGGCAGCCGCCCCAATATCCAGTTGTTGCCCTTTTTGTTTCCACAAGCCCGACATCTTAGCCGACCAGTAAGAGATCCTATATAGGTACCTGCACCCCACTTACGCTGGAGCTCCCAACGCAGCAACCATCCTTCTCGTTCACAATTGGCGCAATGCGCGCCCAGAGTTTCCCACTCTCGTATGTCGTCGAAGGTCTTGTGTAGAGCTTCGGCCAGCGCGCCGACGTACACGACCTCGTCACGACCCGGGCCCGCCAGTTCTATTCCGCGCCTGTGCTTCATTTCCAGCCCACCGAAGCGACCGTACCGGGTCTGAAATGCCGCCAGTGTTCGACTTCGGCCATTTGCCCTCTGTGATCGCAGGCGGCCACTTCAACATCGAAACATTCCCCTGCCCTCTGCCGTATCATTTCCAGCACCCAGCGCGGGCGGCCGATACCCTCTACAGGTAACGGCTCTGAGGCAAGTGGGCTAACACGCCATCTCGTCGCCGCGGCTGTGGGGTTGCCAAAATCCGTAGCTTCTTGTTGCCGGCGCCATCGGCGTAGGACAAGACCGAGAGTCCCCGTCTTTTCGGCCGCCAGTTGGAAGCGCCGAGAAATGTCCATGGGCAAGCGAACCATCTCCGCGACCACGGCCGCAAGTCCGCCGAACCGTAAGGCTTCCTCAAAGGCCTCGCAAACGCCCAGCTCGTTGTCAGATTCCACAAAAATAACCCGGTTGGGATCGAGGCCGGCTTGGGCAAGCGCAGGTGGAAACAAATCTGTGCGCGTCAGACACCACAGAACTTTGCCGGTTGTCCTGGCGGCAATGCCAGCTGTGAACAATGCCGATGACGCGCCGACAACGGTATCGCCTCCGCCTCCGCCGATTTCGTGGATGGCGCCATAGGCGAGCCCACCATACGGCAGATGGTTATCGATCGCCGGCACTCCGAAAGGCAGTACCTTGCGTTCGCTTCGAGATACGCCTTCGATCTTGTCGATTGCGTCCTGAAGCTCGGCCAAAGTGGATGCATTCGCGCGAACAGGCACGTTGGGTCTCACGTATTGTTAGGGCTGGTGTTCCTATATTGTTCTCATTGCGCAGAAGAGTCAAGAACGGCGTTTTATGGATGCCAGAACTCTCTGAAGGTCAATGTTTTCGCCATTAGCAAGCCAGCGGCCGTCGGCGAGCTCAGTAAGCGCGGCTATCGCCTCATTTTCAGTCCAACCAGAGGCGACAGCGCTTTCCAGAAGGACTAGAAAACCGGGCATTAGAGCTTCTTGGCAATCGATAAAACGATCAGGATATTCGTCTGGCCAAAGAGGTTCTTTCACTTTCGTCATTCTTCCCTCCCCTCCCTCCCTTGCAACCTGACCAAGCCGCTCAGTCGGTCTCGGGAAGATCAAGAACAACCTGCTTTAACGTCTTCAACGAACTTTTCTTCTTGGCGCTGGATGTGCGTCTTTCCGCGTCCGTGACCGTCTCATCGAACAGGTCCACCGGTATGGCCTTCTTCGCACCCAATACCTTGAGCGTAATTCCCTCCTCGAGGGAAAGTTCCTCGTCCAGAGCGACAGGCTCAGCAACCATGGTTCGCTTTGGTTCGAGGACCTTGAGCGCGAACCCATCGTCGGTCACCGCTTCAGCTGCCATAACAGGCGCAATGTCCGAGATCCGTCCCGTTGCCCTGATGACATTCTCCACCGGCGCAGCTTCGGAAGGTTCGTCCGGCCGCGGTACCTCCGCAGCGGTCCTCTCCTCCTTTCGGCATGCGTTAAGGTATTCTTCTGTGAGAGGTGGGACAGGCTTGTGAACTGGCAAGGAGATCTTGCCTACGGCTGGACGATTAGCCTTCGAGTAAGCCTCAGCTGTTTTGAACGGTTCGGTCTCGAAGTACCGGAGCTTGTCACCGAATATCGGGCTTTGCCCCTCGATCAACAGCACGAAATTCTTGTCCGCCATTTTGCGGACTTCCTGTGGCATCATCAGATCGCGCTCGCGGATTTGCTCGACCTTGGTTCGGCGCGGCAGCCCGACGAGTTCAATGGTCCGGGATTCTGACTGATAGCGTATTGTCTGTTTCCCGAGCGCCCGCGAAACATATTCCGCCGTGGTCTGATCGTTGGCACCAAGGATCAATTGATAACCGCAGTTGCCGAGAAGCGATTGCCGCGATTTTTCGCCATAGATCTCATCAAGATTGCTGATGTCCTGGATGATGAAGGCGAGTTTGATATTGTAGCCTGCCACATAGGGCAGCTTGGTCATGATCTCGTCCATCTTTTTGAGCTGGCGGAACTCATCGAGCAGGAAATAGACCGGCACTGCGTTTGGATTGTGCTCCAGGGTCAGGAGGTTCATTAGCTGCTGCACAAACAGCGTCAGCAGAGGGCGCAAGATGGTGATGTCGGTGATGTTTGGCGCGAGATATACCGAGATCGGTTTACGGTTCATCATGGCCAGGTCGATGTCCGTTGTCTCGGTCGCCGCCACGATCCGCTCGTTCTGGAAAGGAGCCAGTGCATTCTGCAGTTCGGTTATCGCCGAACCAGCGGTCTTTTCCGGCAGGGCAATATAGGCGTTGAAGCTCTCTTTCGTGAATTTGGAGAGATATGGTTCGTTCTCCATAATGAGCTTCATGAGGGTTTGAAGCGGCTCCCCGGAATTGAGAAGAGAACTGACTTCGCCGAGGTTTCTGCGGCCTTCGTAGAATTCGCTTTCCTCGACATAGCTGATCAAGCCGGCCGCGACGCGCTGCGCCATCAGCTGCCAAAAACCACCGTCGCCGGCCGAGGACTTGGGGACGAGGATCGAGGCCATGTTCTGGATATCTGTGGTCCGGTTTCCGCGATCGCCGCGAATGAAGTCCATCGGGTTCCAGCGGTGCGTTTCCTCTTGACCCGGAGAAAACAGATAGACTTGGTTGCCCATCTTGCGGCGGTGCGCGGCTGTTGCCGTGTAGATCTCGCCCTTCAAATCCGTGACGAGCATCGAGCCAACATGCATCAGGGCATTGGGAATAACATAGCCCGCACCTTTACCGGAGCGGGTCGGGCCGATGACCAGATGATGTCGATCGTCTTTTGTCCGAAGGATGTTTTTGCCATGACGCCCGAAGATATGACCGTCTTTCCGAAACCATTTTCCCCGTCGCAGATCGGCGACGGTCTGGAACGCTGCGTGTCCGAGTGGCTGTGAGCTTTGCCGCAGCCCCACATAAGCGACGACGGCTACGATCGCGATTGTCGGAACCATCGCCATCAGCGCAACGCGCTGTAGAACAACGTTCGAGGCAAAATACCAAAGCTGCAGGATCGGTGCGAAGGGCTGACTGCCGAGCGTCAAATTTAGTATGCGAGGGTCTTTGTAGATTATCCCAAGCAACGCTCCGTAGGAGAGCGACCAGATCATAAATGCGATGGCGAGACAAAATGCTAGATAGAACAGCCGATAGTTGTTCACGCTCATTCGATATCTTTCGAGAATGCTATCTCTGAAATCCCGCGCTTGCCGCCCACCTTGCGCAGCTGCACGACGATCGGGATCACGGACTTGATGTAGGACATCAGATCTGCCTTGCTGAAGCCGCCGGAAAGTCCCGCCTGCATAACCATCATGCAAAGCTGTTCGTAGGCTCCGCTTGGCGTGTCCGCGTGGATTGTCGCCATTGAGCCGGGATGGCCTGTGTTGATGGCGCGCAGGAAGGTAAAAGCTTCTGCGCCGCGAATTTCGCCGACGAACAGGCGATCCGGCCGCATACGCAAAGATGCCTCGAGGAGTTTCAGCATATCGACGTCCGCCGTTCCTTGGGATCCTTTCGATGCAACCAGGTGCACAACGTTCCTGTGTGGTGGATTGAGTTCGCGCGTGTCTTCAAGGGTGATGATGCGTTCGCCAGGATGGACTGCTTTGAGGCAAGCGTTCAGAAAGGTTGTCTTTCCGGACGCCGTACCGCCGCTGATCAAAATCGACACGCGGTGTTCGATCGCATCTTTCAGGAAGTCGAAAATCTCGCCGTTCTGAAGGTGAGCCATGAGGCGTTTATCGGTTTCCGATAGTCCGCCAGTCATGACCTCGACGCGATCTAGGGCGCCAGCGTCGCGATAATCTTCAAGTGAATAGTCGCTCACGACCTGCTTGCGGATCGAAACCACGCCGCCATCTACGGCGACTGGCTCCAGCACGAACTGAATGCGCTCCCCCGTTGGAAGGGAAGCGCTCAAGATAGGATTTGCCTTGTTAACGAACTGGCTGGACCTTCCGGCGACCTGGGTTGCGAGAAGTTCGATTTCGTCTTTGGTCAGATCTGGAATGCTGTGTTCCGTCATATGGACATCGCCAAGACGTTCGACAAAGACGCGGCCTGGTCCATTCACCGAGATCTCGACAACCGTAGGATCGCTCAGAAACTCTGTGAGTGGCTTCAGTGCCTTTCGAAGAAAATACGTATCGTCGCTGGCAAAGGTCGAATTATCGAATGCGACGTTCACGGCTGATCTCCTTCATCGCTTCGGTTACGGGATCATCGTAGAACTCGGAAAAATCGAGGTCCTGGCGAACAAAGATAAAGATGCGCTCCCCTTGACTGACGCTAATCGTCGGAGGGATGCGCAGGTTTTCTTGAAGAGCGGTATTCGCCATATCGGAGAAGGTTTGAGCTATCGTCTGGCGTGCAAGTTCTTCGCCCCGCTGGCCGTCGCTTGTTACACCGTTCGTCGCCCCACTACTGCCGTAGCCGGTTGCATAGCTCGCCCCGGCGCCGACGATTGAGAGCATGATGGCGGAACCGAAACGTTCACGCCACTTGTTATCGACCAGACCCGTGAGCCCGGAGCGGCCGAGGCTATCTGTTCCGATAGAGTTCAGCCTTACGGCAATCCCGTCATCGCGAATGAGCCGCGTCCAGACAACGAAGATCCGTTTCTGGCCCCGCGTGATAGACGACTGATATTCGCCAATCAGACGCGTTCCCGTCGGAATGAGCACACGACGGCCATCGAACGAATACACGTCCTGCGAGGTCACGGCCCTGATCTGGCCAGGAAGGTCGCTCACGATTGCGGTTTCGAGGATGCCCGGGATCAAAGTACCTTCAGGAACAACTGCGTCGATGCGGTCGATCTTCGTAGCCTTTGCGGAGCGATCGCCGGCAGCAGAGGCCGCTGCAAGATACTTGCTGTTCTGATCTTCGCCGGCAACAGCGGATCCGGAGGCCGCACCGCCCTCACCAAAGCCGCCAGATGCGCCGCCTCTTGCCTGATCGACGGCAATCAGCTTCGACTTGAATCGTTCTGGAAAGACGTAGGGGACCTCGGGTTCCGCAAGTTCTGCCGGGGGCTCTGCCACGACGGCAACAGGTGGCGGCGGAGGCGGAGGAACCTGAAACGTGGTCGTATCTGGCTTTTCCTCTACAGGCTCAGCCACGGGAAGCTCGATAATTGCAGGTTCCGTTGGTGCAGGCTCGGGCTTTTCGCTGCCCATCGCGAATGAGGGCGGCCTGAAGTTCATCGACTGAAATTCCTCGTCAACGATGTTCGTCGGCCCGACTTTCTTGTTGTTTTCAGACGACATGACTGCCGCCATTGCAACTAATCCGACCATCACAAAAGCCGCGCTGCCAAGAAGCTGCTTTTTCTTGGCGCGCTTGTCTGCGACAGGGGCGGTATGCTCGCCATTCATGGCTTTCAGGTGAATGTTCTCGGTCACTTGTTGCCGCTCCTGTAGCGCTTTTGAGCCTGCAATTCCGGTTTTGGGGCCATGATGTCGGGATCCGGAGCGCCAAAATCGGGTTTGCGGAGGTTGAAAATGCAGGTCCACTGATCGCCGTCGCGCAAAGTGTATTGCGTGGCAACGCCATCCACGACGATGTATTCCCCCTCTTTGCGGAAGTTGCGCAGCGTCTCGGAGAAGTTCGAGTTCACTGCGAAAATGGCCGGTGTGCGGCCTTTGAATTTGAAGAACGTCTTCTTGCCGTCATCAAAAATCGTAGTCGGCTTCAGCGCCGCGTCACCCGAGAAAGAATAGTCAATATTGACGTTTTCCTTGTCGATCGCTGAAACATTTGGATGGGCGGCGCGGGCTTCGGCCTCTGCCCTGAGTGACGCATTCAAATCCTTTTCCGGGTAGACAAAGCGCACACCGAATATCTTCTTGTTGGCGGTGGGTGCAAAGTCGTGCAGTTCAAGAAAGTAGATTCGCTTTGTCGTGACGATGTTGAGGTTGGTAACGACGTCCTGGGCTATCGGCTTTATGAAAAGAATGTTGCCCTTTTCGGTCGGGGCAACCTGCCAGCTATCGCTGTCGCCGAGAGAAATCGTCTCGAATTTCTCATCTTCATCGAAAATCAGCATGGTCGAAATGCCGTAGGTCGCGTCGATCCGGACCACGTTGTTTTGCTGATAGACAACAGATGTAACGCGGGAATCGAGCTTTCCGGGCGTGGGCGTTTCGAGCGCGAGAGCGCCGAAACTGGATGCCAGCACGAGGGCTGTAGAGAGCAGTAAACGTCGCATCAGCCATTGCTCCCATTGCCAACCGTCTCTTGATCGCGGCGATAGCTATAGACCTGAAAACCAAGCGGATTTTCGAACATCCACTCGTTCACCTGTGGCTTGGAAGTATAGCGGAAGCGGACAACGCCGACGAAATGGCGCACCGTCGTTTCGGTGTCGCTCTTTTCTTCGGTCGAGAACCGCACGGATGCTGTGCTGTCATTCAGGAAAGTCACGGACTTGATCTCGACGCGAACCCGCTTGGATTTACCCAGCACCTTTGTCGGGTTTTTTGGATTGGTCGCGCTGTAGAGTTCCTGAAGGTCGCGCGCTGCATCACCGGTCGAGAGCAGAGCCGCAATTCTGAAGTTCTCTTGCAGGATCGAAGGGTCGTAGCCTTCCCGCATACGCATGAAGCGAACAACGTTTGCCTGTGTGACGGCTTGGCGTTCCGTCACGGTCAACTTGTCAAAACTCGCGTCGAGGCCGGATTTGACTTCAATGTAGCCGGTGTTTTTGTCGACCACCACCAGATACGGCTCGTAGGACTTCAGCGGCACCAGACTTGCCAGAGCCGCCAAGGAGACGAGGCAGATGATTATGCAGAGGATCGTAATCGCCCAAGCCAATCTCTTGGACCGGCGTTCCTTGCGAATGACGTCCGCCTCCCAAACAGCACCATCTTTGAAATAGCTGGCAAGGGTAGAGTCCGTGCTCTGAGACATTGGGTTACCTTTCAAGAAATGGGGAGTTAGGAGGGCCTGCTGAAGGAGCTGATTTTGTCCTGCATGGCCGCTTCAGTGTTCGATCTGTTTTGAATGGAACCGCCAGCAGGCGGGGACGCAGGCTTGTCGCTCCTGCCGCCGCCGCGGGACAGAAGCCAGGTGGCCATACCTGCCGCGCCTAATGCGACTGCTCGCGCCTGCCTGTAGCCGCCTCCGGAAGCGCTTACGCCGATCGATCCAGTGATCGATTGCGCTACGGTCGTCACGTTCACGAGCATCAGGCAACCAGCCATGCAGAGGAGAACAAAGGAGACAAGCTGCGTTAGTGCCAAAGAACTGGAAGAGACAGCGACCTCAATCTTCGCGAGCTCAGGATTTAGTGCAGCAATCAGGAACGCGACCACTACGTACACAAACATCGGGATGATTGCGTAGTGCAGGATCTGCGCGAACCAAGCAGATCCCAGATTACGCGTTTGGGGAAAGAGCATGCAGCCAATGAAAATTGGCGCTGTACCTATCAACACCCACATGGCCACTTTTGCGATCATCAGAATTGCCAAAGCGATTCCTGCGACGGCCCACGCAAGGAACATTATAAGGATGCCCAGCAATGAAGGGAGGATCGTAAAGTAGCCCGACTGTTCCGCTAATGCGGCTCCAGCGTTGCTCGCTGTGGTAACGATCATCGAAAGCCCATTCGTCGGCTCCGTAATGCCGGTGCTGGACGCTGCCAAAATCGCCCTGCCGACATTTTCCGGCGTATTGCTCAGCCATTGATAGAACAGGGAGTTGAACACCTCCCAATTCTGAGTGAGCGTGAGGATAATGAGCAGGCGTACGGTTCGGCCGACGAACTCCCCAACCGAAATTTTCGCCGTGCCCATGATGAGCTGAACACCGTACAGTGCCACGTAAAGAACGAACGCTACCTTCAGGACCGGCAAGATTTGGTCGCCCACGATACCGTAGGCGCGTGCGGAAAAGCCCTGCCCGATCTGGTCAATACGCATCAGCAAGTCAGTGACAAAGTTATTCATAAGCCCCCACGCGAAACGTTAGCTCGCGCCTTCCGTAATGGCGTAAATCGCGTCGAGCGCGCTTTGATCGTTGTTGACTGGCGCCATAGGACCGCAGTCGTGGCGAGGGTCGGTCTCGGAGGCGTATGAGGTGAGATTAGCCGGCCGCTTGCATGGCGCGCTCTTCTCCTTGACCGTTCCGCACCCTGAAACGGCGATGGCGATGAACAGAAGGAGAGCTTTCTTCATGGCTTGTTGATCCGCGGATCGCCCCACATGCCATAGGAGCCCTTCTTGCCAATTTGCTCAGCTTCCAAAAGGTCGGGGCGCTCTGGAGAGCCGTCCTTCTTGCGGGCAATCTGCACCGCTCCAAGTGAAACAAGCTGTTCCTCCAGCATGTCCACCGCGTCCATTGCGTTGGGGTAATAGTAGTAACCCCAACACGTCACGTTCTGCTTAGGCGCGTCGATCTCGGTAATGAATGCACGGCAAAACAGGACCTTCGCCGACTGCACCATGATCTGGAGTTGCTGTTTTGCGAAATCAGCGCAGGTGCCGGAAAAACCTTCGGCACGGTTCACAAGTGAGCCGTCGCAAGGCTGAATGCCGTAAAGATGCACCGTGATCTTTTCATCAACCTGGATATCGGTTCCCGATAGAGCGCGATACCCATTGGCAGATGAAAAGCCCTTGCTTTGCGCTACCTGCCCTTTGCCATCGTAATATTCGATGACGAGCACGCTTTTTCCAGGAGCCGCCAGCTCCCGCACATAGTCCTTATTGATGGCTGGAGCCGCCGAAGCTGCCGCAGCCAGCAAGCAAAGCGCCGTGCCCGTCGAGGCGATCATTCTCTTCATTTCGTCCCCTTCCGCCTGCGCCAAACAAAATTGGCTCTTTCCAGGAAATCTAAAAGCATGTATCACAAACCATAATATGATACATTCCACAGGGTCAACCTAACGGTTTTCTCGGAAGAAAACAACACCGCAGTAGGCAAAACTCGGCCAAAAGGGACGAAGATGAAAAAAGAGAGTGCCTTGCTTTTCTCGCTTCTCGTGGGCGCCTCACAATTTGTCCCCGCTCCACACGCAAGAGCCTTTGAAAGCTCACAAATCATTGAAAATAAAGGAATTAATCAAGATTACATTTCCGAAGTCTCGGCTGTAACAGCTTATGGCTTTGAGCAAAGATGGGGTGGCGGAGACCGCGCCGCGGTCGATTTTCATCTTCCGGTGAGCGAGACCGCGGTCGATGTCCCTGGTTCGTCAGGCGATACAAATAAAAGAGGTTTCAAGACCAGCCAAGAAAAGCGTCCTTTTAGGATGGTTCCTGAACCTTCTACGGTTACGGCATCCGAAGGAACGCATTCAGGAGAGTGCGGCCCATCGCCGCTTTCTCCCGAGCAGGTTGAGAAGTTGGTACGTACGACCGCAACGAGGTTCGGCGTTGACGAAGGTCTTGCTGTCGCCGTTGCGTGGGCGGAAAGCCGCTTCGACCAGCAGCGCAACTCCGAAGCGGGAGCGCGTGGGCCAATGCAGCTTATCCCGGCAACCGCACAACGCTTCAGCGTGCGGGATATCTGCGATCCGGTTCAGAACATTGAGGGCGGCGTCAAATACCTGCGCTTCCTGCTCGATGAGTTCACCAATCCCATTCTCGCCGTCGCCGCCTACAACAGCGGCGAAGGCCGAATCTACGAACACGGCGGCATTCCGCCGTTTCGCGAAACCGTCGAATACGTCGCCAAGGTCACGAACTACCAGCTTGGCGTAACGCTTCCGACAAAGAAGGCCCCCTCACCCCCGAAACCTCCGCAATCCCCAAACGAGGAAAGCGGATCGCACGGCGTCATTCCCGTTCAAAAGAACGGGAAGTTCATCGCCGGCATCATGCATTTTTGATCACAGGAGAGAATGAAATGAACATCCAGTTTCCCAAGGTAAAGTATCGCAAGGCCGTCGTTATCGGCGGGCTTATCGTTGCCGCGCAGTTGGTTGGGGCAGAGGCAGCGTTTGCGCAGTCCGCATTCACCCCTCTCCAATCGGCGCTTCAGATGATTGTTGATTTCATCAACGGCTCCTTCGGTCGCCTTGCGGCTATTATCGCAGTTATGGCGCTCGGCCTCGCAGCATTTGCTGGCCGACTGTCCTGGATGACGGCAGGAGCGGTCATTCTCGGGATGGGGCTTGTGTTCGGCGCACCGACGATCGTTGACCAGCTTATTTCCAGCGTGAAGTAAGCAATGGCGCAATATACCGACGATAAGCCTCACATGACCCCTTTGGTCATTGGCCTGACGCGCTCCCCAACACTTTGGGGAGTGCCGTACATGGCCGTCGTCCTGGTGATCGGCTTCACCATGATTGGCTGGCTGGCAACGAATTCCTTGTGGTCATTCCTGATCGCTCCAGCCGCCTACCTCTTCCTTTTTTCGCTTTGTACGTGGGACGCGAAGATCCTTGAGGTCTTCCAGGTCACGACGAGAAAAACTCCACGCACGCGCAACAAAAGCTTCTGGGGCGCAAACTCTTACGGGCCGTAATATGCTGCACAAGTTCATTCGGGACGAATTGGGTTTCGGAAAAACCGCTCATAATGAGCGCCCAATGTCTGTTCATATCCCCTACACGCGCCATGCGTCAGACACAGTGGTGCGGCTCGACAATGGCGCTCTTGCCAGTGTCATCAAGTTGAACGGCCTGTTTTTTCAGACCGAGGATCAATCCCGCCTGAACAATGAAGCCGTGCTGCGAAACACCATTCTTCGATCGCTCGGCTCCAGCCGCTTTTCTGTTTGGTCCACGATTATCCGTCGCCAAATCCAGCCGGAAATTGAAGGCGAGTTTGCCGACGACTTCTGCAAGGTCCTCGATGAACGTTACAAGCAGCAGCTTGACCGCAAGCGTATGTTTCAGAACGACATCTATTTGACCGTGGTAAGGTCCAAGCTTCGCGGCGCGCTCAGCATCGCCGACCATCTTCGCGGTGCCCTCAACAAGGTTCAGGGTGCCGAGGTGCGAGAGCAGGAAGATCGCGAGGAAATCAGCGACTTCGAACAGCTCATCACGAATGTTGTATCTCAGCTGAAGAAATACGGATCACGCCGGCTCGGGATCGCCATTAGAGGCAAGCAGCCGTTTTCCGAACCATGCGAATTCTTCCAATCGATCCTGTCATGTGGCGTTCCGCGTCAAATGCCGCTCCCGCGCATGGCTATCAAAGATTACGTCGGAATGTCGCGTCTGCACTTTGGGCCACGCACGATGCAGACTGACGCCGATCAAGATACCCGTTTCGGTGAAATGATCTCGATTAAGGAGTACCCGGGCATGACTGGCCCCGGAATGCTCGATGGCCTGCTGCAAATGCCGCACGAGTTCATTCTGACCCAATCGTTCACCCTCTCTGACAAGCCCATTGCCCAGGAGCGGATTACTCGGTTACAGCGCCAGATAGCCGCATCGGATGAACGCGGCACGAACGTCGAGACGGATATCAATCAGGCCCTTGCGCAGCTTATGAGCCAGGAGGCCGTCTTTGGCATCCACCACTTCTCCCTGCTTTGCCTATCCCGCGAGCTCGACAAACTCAAAACCGTTGTCTCCGAGCTCGGAAGCTGCCTTACAGACATGAATATGCCTTGGGTTCGCGAAGACCTGAACCTCGAAGCGTCCTTTTGGGCGCAACTCCCGGGCAACAACTCCTATATCGCCCGCGAAGCCATGCTTTCGAGCAGCAACTTTTCCGGCCTGTCGTCCCTGCACAATTTCGCCAGCGGCCGTCGCGATGACCTTCACTGGAATGTACCGATTACAATCCTCGAAACAGCATCGCAAACGCCATACACCTTCAATTTTCATAACGAGCGCGGCGTCGGCCACTTTCTCGTTACCGGCCCAAGCGGCTCTGGTAAGACAGTGGCGCTCACCTTCCTGCTGGCGCAGGCGTTTCGCGTCTCACCAGCGCCTCGGGCTGTCTTTTTCGATAAGGACCGAGGCGCAGAGATCTTTGTGCGGGCGATGTCCGGCACCTACGAGATCCTTGAGCCTGGTGCGCCCACCGGTTTCAACCCATTGCAGATCGAGAACACTCCCAAGAACCGGGAGTTTTTGTCTCGCCTGTTCAAGGTCATGCTTGAAAGCAAGGCCGCGCCTTTCACCCAGGAAGACACTGACCGCCTCGAAAGCGCCCTCCTACGACTGATGAGGGAGCCGCGGGAGCAACGCCACCTTCGCAACCTCTCTGGACTTTTGATCGGTCAGACCCGGGCCGGCGTCAACGACCTCGCGGCCCGCCTCAAGCCGTGGATCGATGGAGATAAGGCGTGGCTCTTCAATGCCCAGAACGACACGCTGCAATTGGATCGCGCCCGCGTCATCGGTTTTGATATGACAAACATCCTGTCGCTCCCCGACATTCGCGCGCCAGCTCTCATGTACATCTACCACCGCCTTGAGGAGCTTCTGAACGGCGATCCTGTGATGATCTTCATGGATGAAGGTTGGCAGCTCCTGCAGGATGAAACGTTCAGTGGCTTCATCGTTGACCAAATGAAAACGATCCGTAAGAAAAACGGGATCGTCGGCTTCGGCACGCAATCTGCGGCCGATATCGCCAACGCAAAGGATGCTCACACTCTCATTGAGCAGTCGCCGACACACATTCACTTCCCCAACCCTAATGCCGACGAGGCGAGCTATATCAAGCGGTTCAGCCTGACCCGCAAAGAGTTTGATTTCGTAAAAAACACGACGCCCGAGCAGCGAGCGTTTTTGGTCAAACACGGCACTGACTCGGTCGTTGCGAAGCTCGATCTTGGCGCAATGCCCGATCTTATCAAAGTCTTGTCCGGAACCAAATCTTCGGTCGATGAGTGCACGGCGCTGCGTGCCCAGCACGGTGACGATCCGAAAATCTGGCTTCCGATCTTTTGCGGTTGGGAGGCTTCGGATGAAACGAAATAGAACGGTCGTCGCGCTGCTATCAGGTGTCTTGTTCGTCTCTGGCGCGAAAGCCGACGTTCCAGTCGAAGACAACAAGGTTACCGGCGAGAAGCTAACCCGTGACAGCCTCACCAGCAAAGTCGAAGAAACCGACAAGAACCGCTTCGTGCAGAATAAGAGCGTAACCTGCTCCGTTTACCGGCCAGCGAAGGGCGGGGATCCGAATGCGGCCGCGCAGGCGAATCCGGAAATTGCGGGCCTCATAAAACGAGTAGCCCGTGAAGAGGGCGTGGACGAGACGCTTTTCATGGGCCTGGTTTATCAGGAGAGCCGTTTCAATCCGTGCGCACGATCGCAAGTCGGCGCCATCGGCCTCTCGCAGCTTATGCCGGGCACTGCCAAGGATCTCGGCGTTAATCCCCACAACATCGAAGAAAATCTTCGTGGGGGAGCGCGTTATCTCCGTCAGCAGCTCCGCACCTACGGCGGAGACGTCAATAAAGCGCTTGCCGCCTACAATGCTGGCCCCGGTAATGTGAACAAGTACGGCGGCATACCGCCGTTCAAAGAAACGCAGGGGTATGTCCACAATATCACCCAGAAGTGGGTTCCTGCACTCGGCGGCAACCAGATTCCGCTCAATTACGGCGGAAGCGGTGAAAGCTTCACCAGCATGCGCAAGGCGACAATCAATGCGATGGCAACCACACAAGGCGTTGCCGAAAGCTCTTCTGACGTCGGTTCATGGTTCCAGCAACTCGGGCAGACTGAGACCGGCACCATTCAGGACAGCTGGGACCTGAACTCTGGTGCGCGCAATGCCAATCTTCATATGATCAACAAGGTCATCGAGCTTGGAAACAGCCTTACCGACCTCCTGAACAGCCGCAATGCTGTCAGTCTGAGCAGCACGTCCGGTGCCTCTCAATCCACCGCGGTCCCCGCAAAACCTGAAAAACCAGCCGATCCGTCCGGAAATTGCGACCCAGAACAGAACCTCGAATGGAACGAGGAGCAGAAAGCCTGCGTCGCCAAACGCCAGAACGCCAACGAGATCAACCTGGATCTCAATCCCCAATGAGGAGAGAACACATGAAGAGACGAATTGAATGCGCCCTTTCCTTCGCCGTCGTTGCGCTCATTGGTGCACAGTCAGCCCACGCCCAAGGCGTGCCGGTCATCGACCAAAAGAACTACCAGATCGCCAAGGAGACGGCCGAGACAACAGACAAGATCTTGGGCACCAACAAGGAAATCCTCACAACGGTCGATGAGACGCTGAAGGCGCTAACCGGCAACCGTGGCAGTGAGGCCGGCCAGATGCAGAACCTTGCCGTCGGCAATGGCTTCAGCGTCTCTTCCATGCCGTCGATCGACAGCATCATGTCTGGCGGCGTCCCTAATTTCGGAGGCCTGAGCGGTGATATCTCGAAACTGGCATCGACCTTCATCAACGGCCTGAAGCTTGTCAAAAACCTCTCCGGAAAGTCCAACAGTGACTTCTCAGGCGACAAATCCTATGAGCAGATGGTCAATACCGTCCTCTCCGTTTCAGCACTCATCAATGGTTCGCAGCAAGCCGTCACGCAGCGCAAATCTGCCTTTGAGGCCGCTGGCCAAACCATCGGCCAGTCGCAGGACATCAAGGGATCCATCGACCAGAACACCCAACTTCAGGTTCAATCCGGCCTCACCATCAACGAGCTGGTTGGGGTTATGAATGGCGCGGTGTCCTCGCTTCAGGCGCAAACGCAGAAGCAAATCACGGACATGTCGAACACCAACAAAATCCTGAAGTTCGGAGAATGACCATGAAGTTTTTCGCCACTGCCCTTCTGGCTGCATCGATCGCAGCGCATTCGGCCCACGCTGCACCTCCCGGTTATTTCGATCTTGGCCCGCGCGTTACCCTTGAGACAGGCGACACCTGGACAGACGGCACAAAACGCTATCGCATCTATGGCGTTCAGTCATGCATCCGGGGAACGTCCTACACCGACAATAGCGGTCAAAAGCGGGATTGTGGTGATGCTTCGCTCGCTGGCCTTGCCGCCTATATCAAGGACACCAAGCCTGTATGCGCGCCTGCAGCTGAAACAGCCAACCTGACATATGTCGTTTGCTATGCGACCGTCGGCAACCAACGCCTCGACCTCGCGACCATCATCGTCAGCCAAGGCTTTGCGTTCGCTGCCCTCGATCGCAACGGCATGCCTGTTTTCCCAGCTTACGCCGTCGCAGAGCAAGAAGCCCGTTCGCGCAAGGCCGGTCTCTGGCAATTCAGTGACGTCCAGCATCCGTCCATCCTTCTTTCCGCACGGGCCAAGGCTCAGAGCAAGGACGCATCGAAATGATGAAACTTACCGCTCTCATCGCGTTATGCGCGACGACCACGATCGCCAGCGCCGCCGATCTCGTGAAGACGCCGGCGGCGTTGCCTCCGGCCGCTTACGAGGCTGCGCCTTTATCGGTCGTTTCCGGTCGTGCGTCCATCATCGATGGCCGCACACTCTGGTTCCCGCAAACGGCGCAAAAGGTCCGCCTTGCCGACATCGATGCTTGCGAACTTCCGCAATGGGCGCTCGATCCGGAATGGACAAATCGGAAGGCTGTCAAAGCGCCCAATCCTGTCCCTTGCGGCCCGCTCGCAAAAGCTTGGCTGAAACGGACGATGGGTGCAGCTTCCGTAACCTGCCAAGTGGTCACGATCGGCGTTGACGGGACGCCTGAAGCCGTTTGCACTGTTGCCGGTCGAGATCTCGCCCTCGAAATGCTGCGCGTCGGCTGGGCGCGTGTTTCCACGCCCTACCCGCGCCACGCCGCCTATCTCGGCTACCAGACGAGCGCAATGGCAGCGCGTTACGGGATGTGGGCCACTTACGTTCTCGACATGAACGAATGGCGCCGGCGCGCTGTCGATCGCACCAACGAACGGCAGCCCATCGCAGATTTCAATCTCCTGGCCACCCGCCAAAGCGAGATATCGCCGCCCTTCGCAGATGCACGAAACAAACCAGTTCGCACAGATCGATAATCATATGAGGAACACCGGAATGAAGAAGCTTGCGATGCTTGCCGCTCTATCGATGGGCCTGCCAAATACCGCCCCGGCGCAAGATGCGCCGTGGGGGTGCCATGTCCTGCTATGCGCAGCGTCGTCCGCCCCTTCCTGGCAAGGAGTGCCGTCCTGCGTCCCACCCATGACACGGTTGATTGCCGCTATGAAACTTCCGGGCTTCAGCTGGCCGACTTGCCCGCAGGCCGGGACAGGCGCGCCTGGTCACGAACCCTTCGAGGAGTGCCCAACAGGCTATAAGGTCTACGAACCCGATGATGGCAATGGAAAAGGGCTTGCCGCCTGGTGCAAGAAGCCGGATATTTGTAGCGGAAGAGGTAGTGATGCCATCTGCAAGACTGGCGAGATAGTCCCTCGGCCGATCCGGCAGGACCCTTACTATTTTGACATCAGGAACAGCGAGGGCCAGTCGAACCGACACTGGTTCAACCTCAGATACTGAAATAAAAAAGCCCGCTTATCGCGGGCTTTCTTTTGGCTAGGTACGCTGCTTCGCCAGTTGCTCAATCTCCAACGTCGGTTGAGCAATCAGGAGCGCCGATATGTAGAAACCTCTCTCAAAAAGTTCAGCTTCGTCTTTCGGCTCGTAGTCTATCAGATCCTGACGAGCATCGCTCTCCGCCCTCAATGCGCGGTCCAGCTCTTCGTGATCTTCAGGCGTCAAAATCGTCCCGTCTTGAGCGACGATCTTCCACCGGCTTGCGATCTCTCCGCCAAGCTGCAAGCAGCCATAATGCCTCGCGATCAATTCCTTCAGCGTATATTCCCTGGCGACTTTCAGGACTTCATTCATGAAACCTCTCCTTCAATCGGCACTTTCCCTTTCCGCTCCAGTCGGGAGCAGAGGGCAGGCCCACCTGCCCTCCTGCCCGTCCGGCGAGGACCGGGAGAGTGGGGGGCAATAGCAAAAAACGGAGGGGGATCACCCGCCGATAGGTCGACGTTAGAACGCCCTGGCGCTTCGTGTCGATCCTGCACGAACGCAGTGAGGAAGGACGGGGAAACCGTTTTTTTGCTGTTGCGGGGGAGAGAGGGCAGAGCGCTTTCTTCCCTCTTACCGCACTTAAAAATGGGAGTGTTTGCACTCGCATCTCCAATCCCGGCCAATGGCCGGGTTGCCCTGGTACGCCGATTGCGGCACAACCAATTTCGATTGCATGGCTCGAAAGCCCAACTCGCAGATTCACCTGCGAGAGCTGCCTTGCGGCAGCAGACATGATGTCTACATTTTGGCATTAAGCCGCATCTGGGACTGCGGCCGGAGTCTGAAATGCTCCAAAGAGCTTCGAATGCGAGCGCCCTCGCATGAAAACTCTTCAACCTTTGATCGGGGAGTTCGAAACCGTTGAACACGGCCCCATGGCCTTTAGCTCGGAAAGCCTGGACATAACCACAGGCTCCCCGACCTCAAAGGTCCAAAGAGTTCGACGTTGGTTTGCCAACGTCAGGTGTTCAAAGGGTTTCGACGCCCTGGATCGCCGCGTCTGCGACCCGAGCCATGGATAGTACAAAATCGTATCAGAGTCTGCTGCTTTCGCGACGCGCAGCCCCATTTTCGTCACATTGAGACGTATGTGGTTTACTAAATACTACCGTAAGTTCTAATCTTCGGGAGTGTCGCTATTCGGTTCGAATTCCCGAATGACCTTGAATACAGAGGTCAGCGCTTCGTCATTCAAGCGGCTTAGAATTTTAATCATTGTCGTCATCTGCAAAGCCCCCTCTTCCGTGCGCCCGAACAAATGCGGAGCAACGGAGCACAGGACCTCGACCGGGTTTGCTTCCAGGACCTCACAAAGTTGGATAAGCCGGCTCACCGATAGTTTCGTGGTGCCCGTTTCGTGACGACGAACGCCTGTTTCCTTCATTCCAAGTCGCGATGCAACCTGAGTCCGGTACAAGCCCCGGTCATTTCTAAGGCTATGGATCGCCGCTCCAATCTTCTTTTCGAGATCTTCGTCAGAGGTCACTGCCGTCGCGTTAAGGTTCGCCGACGAGGGCAAGGCGCGCTTTTCGGCCGCTGACATTCTCATGATAACCGACATAAAAACCCTTTCGCATCAAAATTGATGTAATTATACATCTAAAAAGAGTTTGCAGAAAGAGCCTTTTGACAGCGAGCTATCGTAAATTTGGGTGCCGCTTCGCGGAAGCTCGCTCTATGCGTATCGCACAAAACCCGCGTTTCACGCGGTTTTTGCCCATTCGGGTGACGATCGACCCACGAAGCGCTTGCGCGCTTTCGAGACATGTGGCAAAATCTTTTTGGTTTGAAAAGGGGAACGTTAGAGCCATAATTTGAGTTTGCGGCGAGGCAACGTCCCCTGCCAATGCCGCAAAAATGCCGTTCCGTTTACTCGGAACGGCATTTTTTATGATGAGGCCGGGGTGATGGGTAAGCTCGTATTCGGAGACCGCCTCCGCGGTCGCTCCCACATGGTGCATCCGCTTCGCTTGCCGCGCTTTCTCCCTGTCATTTCCCCCGCTCTACGATGGTCCGCAGGTCTCGCCAATGGGCAAGCAGGCTGCCGCCTGTCCGTCCGTCAGAAAAACGGCTTTCACCGCCAGGGCGGCGAACCTTCCGTTTTTCAGCCGGCCAGACCCATGACTAGATCTGCGCACCAACGGGGAGCGGGCTTCGCCCTTCCCCCTTCGTTCCGGTGGATGTGAGGGCACATCCACCGGAACGGTGGGTGAAGGCTTCGCCCACTGCGGGGCTTGCCTCTCGGATTTCGGGAACCGTTGGAGAGCTAATTATGACCGCCGAGACTGCCGCTGCATTTAAGATTGCCATCATCGAGAACACCGCAATGCGGGTTGTCGTCAATGGCGTTGAAGTCACTGTATCCGCACGTGAGGTTGACCCTTTCCATTCAACAACGGACCAGGTCACGGACTATGCCGTTGCGGAACTGCGCAAGCTGCGCGACCGCCTCAATTTCTTTGCCGATGTCGTTCGCGATCATCATGAGAATGGCGGCTTTCCAACGGATTTTCCGGTGGCGCGTGAGTTGGAGCGTCATTGTACCGAGCATATCAGGCTGACCCGGCAATATTGGCGCACCGTCGATAAAATCTATCGAGCGCGATGCCTCAAGGTTTCCCCGAGGACCATGCGACGAAGGGAAGAACTTGAGCAGGTCGCCTGGGCGCGTGTCGCTCGGATGCAGATGCATCTAAAGCTGACGCGGAAGGTACTTTGCCCGCCCATTGTGCCGTTAATCGAGGAGCGGAAAGAAGTAGAGCCAATAGGCCTTCGCCCCAAGGGCG
The DNA here is from genome assembly GCF_010669145.1 of Rhizobium oryzihabitans. NCBI lineage: Bacteria > Pseudomonadati > Pseudomonadota > Alphaproteobacteria > Hyphomicrobiales > Rhizobiaceae > Rhizobium > Rhizobium oryzihabitans. Next base: position 46,936 of record NZ_CP048640.1, on the reverse strand, counting down.
CAGGCCACTTGTCGTCCGTTGCTGTGCCGATCAAGGCACTCCTCTCGGGCTTTGCCCGCCTCGTCCCCGTTCGCTCCCAACCCAATTCACTCCAACCTTAAGAGGCTACTGTGAGCACGTTCACAATCACGCTTGTCCACGGCTCATCCGAAGATACCGAGGCCGTTATCGGTTTCGATCCGCCGTTGCAGACATACTTTCTGCAGGGCTTCCCCTTTGAAATGAACGATTGCACCTACTTCAAAATCTGGCTCGGCACAGAATCCAGAGAATATCCGGCAATCGAAGGCTTGGTGAGAGCGCTTCGCGCCAAAGGATATGAGTTTCACGGCCTCAGTGAAGCGCAGATGGAGCAGATGCTGGAAGAGGCGCAACGGCCTTTAGAATCGCGCCCTGGACTGCGTTTTTTGATGAGGGAGCGTAGCGATGAAGTTCATTAAATCGACCCGCCACGGCCCGTTTCAAGATACCTCTCGCAAACGCGCAGCCCTTGCGCGCAAGCAGCGTCTGGAAAGGGAAAAGCTGCCGCTTTTCTCCGCCCAAATTGCCGAGCAGCAAAAAGACGCTGACACCGTCATGGGTGAAAGGGCAGCTAAATGGCCCGTCTGGCAGCAGGACCATCGCGACAAGAAGGCGGCGCTTTGGCGAAAGGCAAGAGCGAGGCTCTTCGCCTATGGCGATAATGTGCGACCACGGCTCCGTGAGCTTTGGGATAGCGCGCCCTACCCCAAGAACCCGGAATATCTGTTGGATTTCCTTCACTCAGTCAGCGTCGGCCGCCTCGATCTCGACAATCCGCCCTGGGTCTATCGTGGCGCGGGCCTGGAGGCATTCGACCTCGCGCCGATCCTTGCACGCGCCAAAGCGCGGCAGGAGGCGCAGCGCCATCGTTTGCCATCTCCGCCAGAGCCGTTCGTCCTCACTTCGCCATAACCAGCACCAGCCAGACCGCCAAAAGGAGAAAATATGCCGAGATACCAGTTTGCCACTCAGGCCCTCGACGATGAAGCCGGATCGTTCCTCAGTGAATTGGCCGCCGCCCACGCCTCGAAATTTCGGCCGCGGTGCCTTTGTCAGACCCCGAACCCCGAAATGTACGTCGCCAAGGTCGGAGACAGCTTCATCGTTAAGCGTATGCCTGGCACTGGCATCGCGCACGATTCCGGATGCGATCATTTCGACCCACCCCCTAGCCTTTCCGGCCTGGGCGACGTGCTCGGCCGTGCGATCCAGCAGAAGGAAGACGGTCATACGGTACTGAAGCTCGATTTCAGCCTGACGAAGATCGGGCGCAGCGCGCCTGCGCAGGCATCGGAAACGAAGTCCGATACGGTGAAGGCCGAAACCAACAAGCTCAGTCTGCTCGGCCTTCTCCATTACCTGTGGCATGAGGCCGAGTTGAACAAGTGGAACCCCCGCTTTGCCGGCCGCCGGAGCTGGCCGATGGTACAGGCGAGGTTGATCGACGCTGCCAGCGCTAAGGAGACAAAGAAAACCGCTCTTCTGGAGCGTCTTTATGTCCCTGAGCCGTACCATCGGGAGCGCTCGCAGGAGATCGACGGCAGGCGCATGAAGCAGCTGCAGCCGTACATGCCGACAAGCACGAACAAGACGGAAATGCTGATTTACGTTGGCGAGCTGAAGAACATCGAGCCGTCCCGCTTCGGATCGAAACTCGTCATCAAACACGCGCCGGCGTTCCCTATCTACATGGATGAGAAGATGGAGGCATCGATCCGCAAGCGTTTTGGCCTTGAGCTCGAACTTGCGGAAGCAAATGAGCAGCTGAAGCTGGTCATGATTGCGACGGTCGGCGTCACCAGAGCCGCATCAGCGCAACTTGCCGAGGTGAGCATCATGCTCGTAACCGAAAACTGGATTCCGGTCGAAAGTCTTTCAGAATTGCAGCTCATTGAAAATCTCACGACCGACGGTCGCAGCTTTACAAAAACTCTGCGGTTCAACGTCAAGGAGCGGCCGATCGCCAGCGCCTTGCTCACGGACACGACGCCGGTTTGTGCGATGTACATCCGGCCGGAGGCGGCGGACGAAGCCTATAGCCAAATTCGTGAAGACATGGAAAAGGAGACAGGTATGGCGACCTGGCTGTGGGATCCGGAAGATGGGCAATGGCCTCAAATTCCGACCAAGGCATAACATTGGCACTAAGTGAACCAACGATCGTAGTCTAAGGGGAAACTCATGTCCAAGATCCTGCACCTTGCCTACACCGGAGTTGTATCCATCGCAGCGATGCGAGATTGGACAATTTACCATATCTATCTGCGAGCGTATTTGCTCGGCTATGACGGCAAGGTGATGCCACGCTCACTTCGCAAGCTTCTCGCTCGTTCTGAAATCCACAATGCATGGCTGCTTGGCTTTATGGGCTTTTTTGAACAGGATGGTATCCGTTTCGGTCCTGCCAATCCCTATCCAGGCGAGCTGGCCATCCCTGCCGATAGATAAAATTGCCTTCTGACCATTCCGAAGAAAGCAACCATTGTGCTTTATCTTGCTCCCAAAAGGAGAACGAATGTCTTTCGGGAAAGTCGTCGCGCTATCGATGCTTGCTGCTTTTTCGGCCGGAGCCGGCTACAGCTACTATGCTGAGAAAACCGGCCTTCCGCTACTGTTTGCTGAAAAATCCTCGTCGCCTTCATCTGCTGTCCAGCGAACGACCGTGACATCGGAAAGCGCAAAGCTGTCAGGGTTACAGCCTTATAGCCTTTGCTCCGGATCGGTGAGAACGCATTGCGTCGTTGACGGCGATACCCTCTGGCACGAGGGCGTAAAAATTAGGATCGCAGATATTGATACTCCCGAGGTGTCAAGCCCGAGGTGTCAGTCAGAAGCGACGTTGGGTGCGAGAGCGACTTCGCGCCTGCTACAGCTCGTCAATGCAGGCCCTTTTGAAATTGTGGCATGGCCAGGTCGTGACGAGGATAGGTACGGCCGCAAGCTTCGAATTCTGGTACGTGATGGCCACAGTCTTGGCGATGTCCTCGTTTCCGAAGGGCTAGCCCGGACATGGACCGGTCGCCGGCAACCGTGGTGCTAGGAATTATCATCCCAAAAAAAAGCCCGCTAAAAGCGGGCTCTTTTCTTAATAGAGTTCAGATTTCGGCCGTGGTCTCTCACCCTGTTGCCGGTGCTTCTGTTGCGGGAGCTGGGCGCTTTTAGCCTGCCGCTGCGGTGGGACGGCTTTCTTTTCAGGGGCGGCAGCCTCTTCTTTTTTCACCTCAGCAGGTTTTGGTGCCGGCGCCACGCTGGCAAACGGGTTCGTCGCGGCAACCTGGAGCGCTTTTTCGAAGCCGCCCATGTGGCCGGAGAGTTCGACATCAACCAGTTCGCCGCTCGGACCCTTCACTTTATATCCGAAGCCGATTTCCTGCGTGGATTGAATGGCGGACTGGACGATGCCCTCAAACGGAAAAGCGGTCACGCAGCCCTCGTTTGAGCAGAACCACTCCTGCTGCGGGATTGTTTTTTCAACGCCGGCAAAGGAAAGACGCATGCCGCTCTCAGATCCGAAGTTGCTGGTGACGTGGATAAACAGGAGCGACTTTTTAGCCGCGCTCGATCCAATTCCCCATTTCACCGATGATTTGAGGCCTTTGTCCGCTCCATTATCGATGATGATTTGCTCAATCGAGCACGAGCGTCGGCCTGAAGAAATACGGACGCTGCAGCCGAGCGTCCAAGCGTCGAAGCCCCGGCTTATCGTAAGGATGTCTCCGAGGTCCACCACCTCGCCCGGATCCGCAACCGGCGCGCGGACGGCGAAAGGGTTCGCTGGTGGTGGGGCCGGTTGCTCGGCGACTTCCGTCGCCGTGGGTGCATCAGGCAAAACGGCCTCTTGAGCCAAGCTCATTGATGCCGCGCTTGCGAACGCCAGGCTAAAAAACATGCGTTTCATATTTGGCTCCAGTCAAAGTTGGGGAGCACCCCGATTTAATTCAGGGTGAAGGATGCGCCGGCGTTCCACGAAAGGTCGTTCTCGCCGAAATTATAGCCCATGGACGCGTTGACGCGGACTACACCGTCTTCGGACGTGTAACCCATGCCGGCGACGACCGATGTCGCGCCCTTGAAGCTGCCCAAGCCTGACGCGAAGGAAAGCTTACCGGGGTTATTGTCGAAGCGTAGCGCCGCCATGCCCATCGCGGTCGCGATACCGCCTCGCGTCTCCTGAAGGTTCCGCTCGATCTGGCTGCTAAGGGACGAAAACTGGTCGGAGCTTTGCGTCTGCAGCTCCGAAAAGCGCTGATCGGTATAGTTCTTCGACTCTTGCGCAACCTGCTTTACCTGACGAACATTCGCTGCGTCGGTGTCGGCCTTGCCGTCAGCCACGTTGTGGATCCGGACCGGACCCGAGCCGTTACCCGTTAAAACAACATCATTCGTCCGTTTCCCATTGGCGTCTGTGACGTATTGCACAGCAGCCTCATTAGTCGCCTTGAGCGCGTCGCCAACGTTGTTATAAGCGAGACCGGCGACTTCGTAGATGGGAGCCTGTACTGTTCCATCGGCATTGATCTTTGCGCCCCCGCCGAGAGCGGCGACCGTCGAATCGAGCTGAGCAACGTTCACCGCATCCGTCGCCGCCTTACCGGCGGCGACGTTCCCGATCTGGACCGGATTTCCGGTACCGTCGTTCAACGTCAGGCCACCGCTCTTGTTGCCGTTCGCATCGGTATTATAGAAGACGCCTGTATTCTTGATCCCGGCAATGTCCCGATCGTGGCCATCCAAGCGGCCGTCTTGCTGGACATTCTTCTGCTCGACGCCGTCAAGCCGGCCGTCCTGCTCGACGTTCTTCTGCTCGGCGCCGTCAAGTCGGCCGTCCTGCTCAATATTCTTCTGTTCAATGCTGTCGAGCCGACCGTCTTGCTCCACATCCTTCTGCTCGCCAGCTTCGATCCGCGTGGAATGGTCATTCAGCTGGTTTTGCTGATTTACGTTCGTGTTATTGATGTTGGTGATATTATTGTTGATGTTCGTAATGGCCTGATCGTGACCATTCAGCCGGCCGTCCTGCTCCGCGTCCTTCGCCCCGTTGTTGCTGTTCGCAATCTGCTGATTGACGTAGTTCTGATACTCGTTTTGGATCTGGTTGAACGCGTTGTTGATTTCGCCTGCGGTGACAAAATTGCCATTCACTAGGCTTCCTTGGTCTCCCACACCGCATCGATAAGGAAGGGTGCCTCCTCCGGACTCTCCGGTATTTGGGTTTCCTGAGTAACCACCGTACCCAACGACACATCCGTTCGTTCCCCCCACAGCAGGAGCAGCGGCAACGAGCCGAGCGTTTAGGGGTAAAATGGCGGCGCTGGAAATTAACAGCTTTAAAAGTGTGTTTCCGGCAAACTTGAAAGATGGAAGCTCCATGGACTTTCCTTTGAATTCGACCGTTCGGGTTCGGGGAAGACCGGCCAGCGTGTTGCGAGCACGCTGGCCAACTCATTTCATCGATATAAACCTTTTTTGCCTCTATTTCGGCGTGGCAATGCCAATCAATGCAGGAATATCGGCCTAAAATCAACTATGAGCATATCAAAATACGTTTGGGATTTCGCCAAATTTCGCCGGAATTCGCGAAAATTGGCAATATCAGAAACACATTTGATGTTTTCCGCCGCCCGGCAGTGCGAAACATAAAAGGATTTCTTGATTCTCATCGGGCGACTTTTGGCGGAAGGCGACGTGTGAGCGCGGCTTGAGCGCTAACGATGTTTTAATGTCTTGGAGTCTTCTGCAGTGCACACCTAATTTGTGTGGCTTTTATGATACATGGCTTGAATTAGGCGGTGCATTTACAGGTTTTCACAATGACCAATCGTTGCATACAGCCTGAATAATCTGCCATCTGTTGCCTAACGCAGACCAACGCCGGATAAACCGGCTCAAAAGCTGCGTTATTAAATCATCTGACTGGAGGTCAACCATGAACATTAAGAGCCTTCTCATCGGCTCCGCTGCGGCTCTCGCAGCAGTATCCGGCGCACAGGCCGCTGACGCTATCGTCGCTGCTGAGCCCGAGCCCCTGGAATACGTTCGCGTTTGCGACGCTTTCGGTACCGGCTTCTTCTACATCCCCGGCACTGAAACCTGCCTGAAGTTCGGCGGTTACGTTCGTTTCCAGACCGACTTCGGTCGTGACAAGTCTGGCGTTTCTGACTGGGATTCCTTCACCCGCGCTCAGTTCGAAGTTGACACCCGCACCGACACCGAGCTCGGCGCTCTGCGTGGCTTCATCGGCTTCCGTGGCAATGCTGACAACGGTCGTTCTGACACGTCCAGCGTCTTCGTTGACCAGGCCTTCATCGAACTCGGCGGCCTGAAGGTCGGTAAGTTCTACAGCTGGTGGGACGATGGCCTCTCTGGCGAGTCTGACGTTCTCTCCACGAACGCTCTGTTCAACTCCGCTCGTTACGTTTACGACGCAGGTTCCTTCTGGGCAGGCGTTTCGGTTGACGAGCTCGAAGGTACTGGCAGCCAGTTCGCAACGATCACGGGTCCGGCTGTTGGCGGTCTGTTCCCGCTTTCGCAGGAGCCTGACAACAACGTTGGTATCGCTCTCGGCCTCGGCGCTAAGCTCGGTGGTGCATCGCTGCAGCTCATCGGCGGCTACGACATCGACCAGGAAGAAGGCGCAGTTCGCCTGATCGCTACGGCTGACCTCGGCCCGGGCACGCTTGGTCTTGCTGGTGTTTGGGCTTCCGGCGCAAACGCTTACTACGCCGAGTCCGAGTGGGCAGTTGCTGCTGAATACGCAATCAAGGCAACCGACAAGCTGACCATCACCCCCGGTGCTCAGTACTTCGGTAACGTTGCTGACCGTATCGGCATTGTTGGCACGACCCGCACCGCAATCGTCACCAACGACTGGTCTGACCGTGACGCATGGCAGGCTGGCCTGACGATCGACTACAAGATCACGCAGGGTCTCTCCACGAAGGTCGCAGTTAACTACTACGACGAAGACGATGTTGATCAGGAACAGTGGAAGGGCTTCGTTCGCCTTCAGCGTTCGTTCTAATTTGATCTGACAATGTCAGTGATGGAAACCCCGGCAGAAATGCCGGGGTTTTTTTGTGTCATAGGGTGCCTACAGAGTTGATCCCATAGGCAATTTGCGCTGTGGCACTCCCGCCCCTTTCGCAATAAAAATAAGTTGTCCAAACGATTTTTCCTTAGACAAAAATCGATTCCTTGGGTAACCTCACGAGCGAGTTGGAAAGCTCTGATCCACCCCGTTTGTCCACGGGATGAGCATACTGACTCCAGTCAGAGTTGGCCTAGAACCACCCTAGGTTTCGCTCCCCGGTCCTCCAGGCCGGGGAGTTCTGTTTTTTGGGTATATTTTCTTCTCCAAAATACCGTGTCCTGACCTCTGGGCCGATATAGCGCTTTTGTCCTTTCTGCGGACAAAGGCGTGACCGCTAGCGGTCTCATTCGCAATGAGCATACGCTGCGCTTAATGCCCTTCCCTGCTCTCTGATTTCCCCGCTCTACGATGGTGCGCAGATCTCGCCAATGGGCAAGCAGGCTATCGCCTGTCCGTCCGTCAGAAAAACGGCTTTCACCGCCAGGGCGGCGAACCTTCCGTTTTTCAGCCGGCCAGACCCATGACTAGATCCGCTCACCAACGGGGAGCGGGCTTCGCCCTTCCCCCCTTCGTTCCGGAGGATGTGAGAGCACATCCACCGGAACGGTGGGTGAAAGGCTTCGCCCACTGCGGGGCTTGCCTCTCGGATTTCGGGAACCGTTGGAGAATAAGACTATGACCGCTCAAATCGCCGCTACCATTAAAGTCGCCCCCTCGAAGCTTGCTATCGACCCTTTGAATGCCCGCAAGACGTTCAATGCTGCCAAGCTGGCCGAACTGGCCGAAAGCATCGCGCATGAAGGTGTCCTGCAGAACATTGTTGTTCGTCCCGCAGAGAAAAAAGGCCACTACTTCATCACGGCTGGTAGCCGTCGTTTCCGGGCGGTTAGTCTGCTCATCGAGCAGGGCCGGCTGCCGAAGAATTTTGAGTTCGATTGCATGGTGAAACAGATCGATGAGGCGCAAGCGATTGCCCTGTCCATCGCTGAAAACATCATGCGTGACGACATGGACCCCATCGAGCAGTACCATGCTTTCGCGCATCTTGCCGAATCCGGCCTGCCGATCGCTGACATCGCGGCGCGCTTCTCTACGACAGAAATTATTGTCCAGCGCCGGTTGAAGCTTTCGAAGGTCCACCCCGACCTGCACAAAGAGTTTACCGCAGGTAAAATGACTTTCGAGCAGCTTTCCGCTTTTACGATTTCAGACGACCATGCCGAACAGAAACACGTCTGGGACACCCTGCCCTCTTGGAACCGCTCTGCCTCGGTGATTAAAAGCGCTCTGGTAAAGGACGGTGTTTCCGCCAGTGATAAGCGATTGGTGTTTATTGGCGGCCTCTCCGCCTATGAACAAGCGGGCGGCACGGTCACGCGCGACCTTTTCGTGACCGATTCCGGTTTTGCCAACGATCCAGCGCTTGTTGAAAGCCTTGTCGCTCGAAAACTCGAAGAAACCATTGCCGCATTAAAAGCCGAAGGATGGGCATGGGTCGAAAACCTTACCGAATGGTCTTATCCTTCTGTCAGAGAGTTTGAGCGGCACTATCCGGAGCAGGTCATCTTGTCAGAGGACGAACAGGCTCAGCATGACGCTCTCACCAGCGAGCTTGAAGGATTGTCCGAGCTGATCGAAGCGGGCGTCGCAGACGACGACGCCGAGAACAGGGTTGCCGCTATCACGGAAAGCCTTAATGCGCTGGAAAGGGAAGCTTTCGCCCCCGAAGTCGTCTCGGCGGGTGGTGTATTCATCGCTCTGAACCACAACGGTCAGCTGCGGGTCGAGAAAGGGTTCGTCCGCAGAGAAGTGAAAGAGGCTACTGCTGCGCCGCAATCCGAAGCCCCGGAGGACAAGTCCGCGAAACTTTCTGCGCCATTTGTCGAAGACCTCACGGCACAGAAGACCGCTGCGCTGCGGTTGGAACTCAGCAAAAACCACAACGTGGCACTTGTGGCAGTTGTCCATGCGATGCTGCTATCCTCGTTCTACAGCTATGCTGCGACCGACTATTCGTGCCTCGAAATCTCCGGCAAGAGTTTCGGCCTCGATGGCAGTTTGAAGGAGCCGCAGAACTGCAAGGCCCTTGCCGATCTGGATGTGGCCTTCGAAGATATCAAAAGCCGCCTTCCATCGAACCCCGAGGGCCTTTGGGACTGGTGCATGGATTTGAAGCCGAACCAGTTGCTTGACCTTCTGGCCTTTGCCGCCGCAGGAACGGTGAATGTTGTCGAAGGAAAAACAACCTATCGGAATTCCAAGCATTTCAACCATTCAAAGCAGCTTGCGGCCGCACTTGGCACCGACATGCGCAATCATTTCGAGCCGACCGTCGATAACTGCTTTACTCATATGAACCGTGCGACAATTCAGGCGTCCGTGGCGGAAGTGAAGGGCGAGGATTTCGCCAAGGGAATCAGCGACATGAAGAAAAGTGAAGCCGCTGCATACGCTGCCAAGAGCCTCAAAGGCACGGGATGGCTCCCCGCGCCCCTCGTTCTCGACAACGTCTCGTCTGAGAGCCAAGGTGATGCCGAGACGATTGAGGCCGAGCAGGACGAAATTGCCGAAACAGCCGATATCATCCAGTTCCCCGAAGCGGCTGCGTAAAGCAGCCGCGCCGGTCGCAGTCTTCTCCCGGCTGCGACCGGTTTCCATTCCGTGTCTGACCAGGTCGAGGGGCGCCCCTGTCGCCCTGCCCCTCGAACTCCCCGCCCACCCGAAGGACCTGATATGAAGAATTCGCCCAAAACCCCAAACCAGATCGATATTAACGTGGGCGCTCGTATCCGCCTACACCGCATGCGTCTCGGCTTCAGCCAGAGCAAACTTGCTGAGCAGCTGGGTGTCACGTTTCAGCAGGTGCAGAAGTACGAGAAAGGAGTGAACCGCGTCGGTGCCAGCCGCTTGCAGGCAATCGCGGCCGTGTTCGATGTTCCCGTGGCAACCTTCTTCGAGGACAGCGCCTCTACGGAGAGCCAGGGCGAAGCACCTGAAAACGATTTCACGCAATTTCTCCAAACACCTGAGGCGATAGCGTTAAACACTGCCTTTGCAAAAATCGAAAACAGCGACGTGAGGCGAAAGGTCCTCTCATTGGTCAAATCGATCGCTTCTCAGGACGTCAGTTCCTGAGGAACGAGACCACTGATTTAAAGAGGCCAGTCCAACTGGCCCTTCCGTCGAAATGGTGACGTTTTGTAAAAGCTTCGTGCTAGGCTCACCCGATGAAGAAGCCAAGAAAAACTCAGCCTCTTCTGAGGCATGATGAACCGCTGCGTTCTCGCGCCCGCCGCAGGCGGGATCCCGCTCAGCCAAACTTGCCGCTCGATCCCATGCCGGACCGGGTTGAACCGTGCCTTGCACTCCTCAAAGCTAGGCCTCCAAAAGGTGACGATTGGCTTTTCGAGGTCAAATGGGACGGTTATCGCATTGCGGTTCACATCGAGCTCGGCCGCGTTCGCATACTCACTCGCGGAGGCCACGACTGGACACATCGTTTTCCGACGATCGCGGCCGCCGCGGAGAAACTACCCGTGGCGACTGCTATCATCGATGGCGAGGCTGTTGTCCTGGATGAACAAGGCCGATCCGATTTCGGGCTTCTGCAAAAATCGCTCGGTGGAGCTTCAGGCAGCGCTAAATCTTCCGACGCGATTTTCGTCGCCTTCGACCTCTTATATTTCGACGGCCACGATCTAAGGAGCATGGAGCTATCCTCTCGCCGACATGTCCTCGAGGATCTTATTCCCGCCGAAACACCTGGTATCATGTTTTCCGAAACCATCGAAGCGGAAGGCGATGCGTTACTCGCATCCGCCTGCAATTTTGGTCTCGAGGGCATTATCGCGAAACATCGCGATAGCTCCTACCGATCCGGCCGCCAAGGCGACTGGCTCAAAGTCAAGTGCGTTCAGAGCGACAGCTTTTTCATTATCGGCTACGAGCCGTCCACCAACGCGCTCGGCGGAATTGGGTCGCTGTTGCTCGCCGCCTATCGCGGCGACGACATTGTATATGTCGGTTCGGTGGGAACGGGTTTTAAGGAAGCCCAGACGAAGAAGCTCCGCGCCCTTCTCGACCGTCTGAAATGCAAGCGGCCGCCCGTTGTCTACACAGGCGCACGCAAGAATATCGTCTGGGCGCAGCCAACGCTGATCGCTGAAGTCGAATATCGCGCGCGGACGCTTGAAGGCAAACTTCGTCATGCATCATACAAAGGCGTTCGCGACGTGCAGGACAACGCTGAGGTCTATCGCCTTTGCTAAGGCCCTTATTCGCGCCATCGCACAATGTGCGACGGCGCCCTATCGCTTCGGCACGAAGCCGCTTTGCTTCGATCTCCGCCGTTCCGGTTACGATAGCTTAATGGCAGACACGGCAAGTCATCGCGAAGCGATAGGACATGGCTCTATTTGTTCTGCGCTAGGTTATGGGCCGCAAAGTTTGCGTTAAATAAGAGTAAGGTCTGATCCAATTCGGTTTCCGTTTTTGGATGTTCTAGTTTGAACGTTAGACACGAGCCATCGCTCCTGTATATTACCTTGTGTGTGCAAAGCGTTGAACCAACCGATGATCGGCAGATAGGCCACAAGTCTTCAAAGCAGGTAGAGCTAGCCTCTGAAATAGAAACATAGCTTTGGAGTGTTACACGCGCTTCTGCGACTTTTCGCGCCGATACGCCCATTGCGTTCAGCTCAAGGTCAAGTTCAGCGGAGGAAAGGTCCGAAATCTCACTCCATAGAGCGTCTCGCTCGACGACATCAGTGGTGTAATTAGACATGAGAAAACCCTTGAGTTGATTGCGCTCACTTACCGTGCTTTTTGAGTGCGCTTGTAGGAAAGAAACGCGATTCGATACGATGTCGATAATTCGCGAGGTTGCCAGTGGTCTTTCCGAGCAATTCTGCCGCATAGTTCTGATCGAAGCCACCCTGGATAATGTGGGGCATCATCGTGACATACTTGATCAGACCCTCAGAAGATCGGCCGTCAGCTAGGCTGCAGCGTAACTTTTCCGTCAGTTCATCTGCGTACTCGGAGAACGATTCCCCCTCCTGTTGCCACGGAATAAGATTGTCATTGAACTCGGTCGAACGTTTTGCATCACGCTTAACCTGCTTTGCTAACCGCTCGACGGTTGTACGGAGCTTCGAAACGAAAAACTCTCCGATATCCATGCCTTCGGGACACGCATAGCCCCTCGCGGAGGATTCGACCAAATAGAATGTCTCGCCGACCACTTCGGTTGGCTCGATACGCGTCTGACATCCGTGCTTCGCGATCAATCGTGATGCATAGAGAACCCAACGCTTGTGGAGCAGCTCAAAGTCCTTTGTCGACAGGGACCCTACAAAATCGCTCAATGAATACGTGATCATTATGCCTCGCATTTTCTTCGAGCAATTCTGCCCTTCGTTTATATGGGACACCAGACCCGTCTATTTATCTCACTTCGTTATTTTTTTTTCCCCTGAGATAAAATCATGGAGCTGAGGTCCTTTTTGGTTAGAAGCCAATTGCAAGGAAACGCCCATGCTCACCGCAACCATTTACTTCATCATCGCCGCAGTCCATGTCCTGGCGCTAGTTCACCCTCGTTGGGTTTTTGGTACCAAGATTTTCATGGTGTTCCTCTATATCTCGCTTGCTGCTGCCTACGCTCCCATGCCCCTCAGCGCATGATCATCAACTTCGGGCCATCGCGTTGCGAGCGCGCTCTATGGCTTCGCCACGGAGCCGCCCTGGCGGCCGTCTCCGCCGTTCCGGTTACGATCACTTGTCCTGAAGAGAAAGAGCGACCGCTTTAGCGGTCTCATTCGCAATGAGCATACGCTGCGCTTAATGCCCTTCCCCACTGTTTGATTTCCCCGCTCTACGATGGTCCGCAGATCTCGCCAATGGGCGAGCAGGCTATCGCCTGTCCGCCCGTCAGAAAAACGGCTTTCACCGCCAGGGCGGCGAACCTTCCGTTTTTCAGCCAGCCGGACCCATGACTAGACCCGCGCACCAACGGGGAGCGGGCTTCGCCCTTCCCCCCTTCGTTCCGGAGGATGTGAGAGCACATCCACCGGAACGGTGGGTGAAAGGCTTCGCCCACTGCGGGCTTGCCTCTCGGATTTCGGGAACCGTTGGAGACTTAATCATGACCGTTTACACAAGCACCGCACGTTTCGACACCGGCCGCGCTTTGACTGAGGACGAGCTGCGCAAACTCGCCCCGTCGATCTTTGCCAAGACGGCGCACGAAAGCCGGTCAGAGCGTTTTCAGCCGATCCCCACAATCGAAGTCCTCCGTGGCCTCGAAAAGGAAGGCTTTGTTGCTGTCGGTGCAAAGCAGTCATCATCACGGACCGAAAGCAAGGCAGACTATACCAAGCATCTTATTCGCCTTCGCCGCATCGACGATGGCAAGATCTACAGCGTGGGCGATACCGTTTGCGAAATCCTCCTGAAGAATGCCAACGACGGCAGCAGTGCTTATGAATTGATGGCTGGCCTCTTCCGCGTGCGTTGCCTCAACTCACTCGTGACGCAGACCGGCACGATTGAGGAAATCAAGGTTCGCCATTCTGGTGACGTACAGGCGAAAGTCATCGACGGCACCTATACGGTCCTCAAGGCCGCCGAAAACGCGCTGGCGGCCCCGCAGGACTGGTCTACGCTACGTCTCAATAGTGATGAGAAGGAAATTCTTGCACAGAGCGCCCACATGCTCCGTTTCGGTGATGCGGACGGCGCCGTAACAACACCGATCCAGCCCGCCCAACTTTTGAAGCAGCGCCGCGCCGATGATGTTTCCGATGACCTATGGACGACGTGGAATGTGGTGCAGGAGAACGCGATTAAGGGAGGCCTCCGGGCTTTTGGTCGCGACGATCTTGGACGGCCGCGCCGCGTAAAGTCACGCGCCGTTACTGGCATCGATCAGGACATAAAGCTGAACAAAGCACTTTGGCACCTTGGAGCCGAAATGGCCAAGTTGAAGGGCGCACGCTAATGCGCCCCGGCCCTTCTTTTTCACCTGCAGAGCTTTTCAACTGCTGCACTGCGTTTCGAGAGCCAGACTGGAGCAAATTCACGAACCTTGAACTTGGCGGCTGCATCGATGCCGCCGAGGAAGGGGCAGACGGTACGTGCATCGAGGGCGGGCAGTCCCGCGCCGATGCGGAATTTTTCACTATCTACGGACATCTTATTGAGGGCGGTTGCGAAGCCATCACCGATTGCGACAATTTTGACGAGGCACAGCGCATTGCCGCTCATCTTTCTAGCATGAGCGGATTGACGCTTGCGGTTCTCTGTTAGATTACATGAATGGGAACGCCGGGAGATGCGGCGATACCACAGGCCGGGTTTTGCGAGGAACCCGGCCGCCTTCGAAGGGCTCCCCTAAAGCCCCGCCCCTCGACCTCCCCGCCCACCCGATTTGCGTTTCGACTGGACCAATGTGCAGGGGTTGCTAAAAGCCCGCCTCGAGCGCAATCGCGAACGCATAGGCCAGGCGGTCGGCGAGGAGATAAGGATATCCCCGTCTTTGGACGGCATTCATTTGTTTTCGGACGAAAACAGCAATCGGCTGAACTCGGTTTGGCCTGCTTGCCCAGGATAATCTGGAGCTTCTCCGACCCAATCGTTAGTCGACATGGCGAAAAATTCGGCGTAGCTTGACCCATGAACTAGGTCATAGACCGACCCGTGCTACAATACCCTTTCTCTGGTTTTTGGCCGGGGCGCTTTCTGGACCGAGTGACGTGATAAAGCAGATTATCTGTATAAATTGGGGTACGAAATACGGTGCGCCTTATATCAACCGGCTTTACGCCATGGTGGAGAGAAACATAACTCCACCGTTCACATTCACCTGCTTTACTGACAGTCGGGAGGGAATCCGCTCCGAAGTCCTGTGTGAAGATCTTCCTGTTATCGACTACGAAATTCCAGAAACAAGGCGCGGTATATGGCCCAAGTCACGCCTTTGGGGACCAAAGCTGGGATCGCTATCAGGGGTCGTGCTCTTTTTGGATCTGGATCTGGTTGTAACGGACTCACTGGACGGATTCTTCACATTCGGTAATCCCGAGGACGTGATCTTGGCACGAAATGCGGCAAAGCCGTTCGAGCGTCTGGGGCAGACATCCGTTTATCGTTTTCCGATTGGTAAGCTCGTTCCCATTCAGACCAAGTTTGCCGCTGATCCCGCGGGTGTAGCCGAGAAATATGGATATGAACAGCGATTTGTCACGCGTGAAGCGCCGGGCGGGATCAAGTTTTTTCCGGGAAAATGGATCCGTCATTTCCGTTTTCAGTGTTTGCTTCCCTTCCCACTCAACCTCTTTTTTCCCGCCCGACTCCCGGCGGGCGCAAAGATTGTGATTTTTCCCGGAGAAATCCTGCCGGAGGATGCCATCCGTGGCGGATGGTCGGGTCGTCAAGGCATTACTCTGCGACAGCATCTAAAAGCATTCGTCGATTACGGTTTTCGCCGAAAGCGCCCCTTTCAATTTCTTCGTCATTTCATGCGCCCTGTAGAATGGGTTGCGAAGCATTGGCGCGAATAGCTGCACGGGCTGCTTTTTGGCGGTTGTCCAAATTTAGATCCTAAGATCTCCGCATCAGGAGATGCGGCGGCCGGTCGGGTTTTGCGAGGAACCCGACCGGCTTCGAAGGGCTCCCCTGAAGCCCCGCCCCTCGAACTCCCCCCCCGCCCATTTCACGACTTTGCCGATTCTCTTTTTGCCAAGCCTCGTCTATGGTGAAGTCCGGTGGTGCTGCATGCGACAGAGATCGAGCAGCGATTGGTAGCCTGAAGCTGTGAGAGTTTGAGCCATGCCCAATTTTGTCACTATCGCGAAAAGCCCGGCAGTCCGCGCCGGACTTATTATTCCGGGCGCGGTCATGATGATTTTGCTTGCTGTTTCGGAATTGCCCTTCTGGAGTGGCACGGCAGTCGCACTAATCAATACCCTTGCTCTAGCATCTGGTCTTTTGGGTGGGCTTTTTCACGTTATCGGCGTCATGCCTCGCGCCCTTGCCGCCGAGGAAATCGCGTGGCGAAAGACTCACGCAGAGGAATATGGTGGAGATGATTGGGAAACAGTGCCTTTCTTGGACCCGTTTTTGGTCCGAGTACGCGCCGCAGAATCCTGATACTGAGCCAGCTCCATCGTAAACCTCTCGGCCTGGCGCACTAGTTCAGTCACAGAGCGGTCGAATCTCGTTGATAGTCCTTCATTTTCAATGACGTTCGTTTTGAGCCGAAGCCAGAACGCGCTCCCCATAGCGCCGAAGTGACGGCGAAGGCTCCGGCCGCGACCGCGGCCGATAATGATGGGACACGGCATCCCCGTCCCCTCCCGGCGCCCCACCTCACGCGAGGGCGGCTCCAGAAGAAGGAAAAAGTGACCGCTTTAGCGGTCTCATTCGCAATGAGCATACGCTGCGCTTAATGCCCTCCCCTACTGTTTGATTTCCCCGCTCTACGATGGTGCGCAGATCTCGCCAATGGGCAAGCAGGCTGCCGCCTGTCCATCCGTCAGAAAAACGGCTTTCACCGCCAGGGCGGCGAACCTTCCGTTTTTCAGCCAGCCAGACCCATGACTAGACCCGCGCACCAACGGGGAGCGGGCTTCGCCCTCCCCCCTTCGTTCCGGAGGATGTGAGAGCACATCCACCGGAACGGTGGGTGAAGGCTTCGCCCACTGCGGGGCTATGCGTGAAATAGGAAATTAGACGATGGCGAAACTCACGAAGGCACAGCGCAAGGCACATGCAGAAGCCGAGGCAATTCTAACCAAGGATCGGCTCACCGAGGACGAGCGCGAGTTTGTTTTTCGCAATTGGCATGAGGGCGCGGAGTTCATCAATGGCGAAGCAGGCGCTTTCTTCACGCCGTTTGATCTGGCTGGTGACTTCGCACTCGATGGCGCTGGCGGTCGCGTGATCGATCTTTGCGCGGGTATCGGCGTTCTCTCCTATTTCGTCGGCCAGCGTGCCAGGTATGGCAGCCGCGCCACGGAACTGACTTGTGTGGAGATCAATCCGAAATACTGCGAAGTCGGTCGCAAACTTGTGCCGGAGGCCCGCTGGATCAATGCAGATGTTTTCGACTGGCGGGAGTTGGACCTTGGCCGCTATGATATAGCGATCGGCAACCCGCCATTTGGCCGCGTCCGCCGCAGCGCCAACGGCCCGCGTTACCGTGGGAGTGAGTTCGAGTTTCATGTGATCGACATTGCCGCCGAGCTGGCCGACTATGGCGCGTTCATCATTCCGCAGCAGTCCGCATCTTTCCAATATTCAGGCCGCCATTTTTATGAGCGTCATACGAAGGGAAAGGGTGTGGATTTCGAAAATGCGACCGGCCTTACTATGGATGCCGGCGTCG
Source organism: Rhizobium oryzihabitans (assembly GCF_010669145.1). Taxonomy (NCBI): domain Bacteria; kingdom Pseudomonadati; phylum Pseudomonadota; class Alphaproteobacteria; order Hyphomicrobiales; family Rhizobiaceae; genus Rhizobium; species Rhizobium oryzihabitans. The sequence continues at coordinate 29,438 of NZ_CP048640.1, read as the reverse complement.
GCGTCGATACATCGATTTTCAAGAACGAATGGAAAGACACAAGCATCATCACGGAGATTGCATGTTTTGATTTTGCCGAGGTTTGTCGTGTAAAGTCGTCTAAGACAGAATCTGTTTCCCTGCCGCTTGCGGCCACTCATCAGGCCCAACAACTGGCACTATTCTGATATAGGTTCGATCTGGTACGAGATTGATTGTGTGAAAGGCCGCGTCGGCCTTCGCACAACGAGTTTTGAGAGCGAAAGCAGCAAGCGCGGAGCCAGCCCGCGCAACCAGAGAGGATGGGCCGCTCTGGCTGAGGCGACAGGCCTCGCTCTCAAACGGAGGTAACAATATGTGGCTTATGCCTATTAGCGTTGCCCTAGAATTGAAAAGAACCCGGACGAGCTGGACACTCACGATCCGGGTTCAATTCATTAGCTAGGAAACGGAGCGTCGGGGAAACCCGGCGCTTCACTCCGCAACTGAATATAACTCCGTTGCACAAAATTTCCAAGCGCCCCCGCCCCCTGTAAAAATCTCTGGTAACATCGGCACTCGATTCGGCGTCGATTCTGGCCAATAGAAACAAGATTCGTAAGATTTCAGAGCAGTTTTTTTGCCTCGCATCGCGCCCTTGTCGGGCGCAATAATCGAATCTTTTGGGAAAACCTTTGATTTTAAACGGTTTTCAGCGCGCTACGCCAACCTTTCGCGAAAAATCGAAGAAAGGTTTGATAACTCTTTTATGTTTCACTATGGTATGCGCCAACTGAGGCAGGAGAATCATTCTCCACCTTGGGATTTTAACAGCAACGGAGACGATAGACAGGCCCAAAAAGAAAAACCGCTCCCGAACAAGTCCGGAAGCGGGTGGATGTAGAAAATAAATAAGCCAAAACCTTTTTCACATCCTTCCGCCTCAAAGTCAATAATAAAAACGCCGGTTCGGCGAACGGTATCTCTTTGCCTTGTCACAGCTTTTAGAAAGCGGACGATAATGGGGACGCCATTCAACTCTACCCGGCCTACCGGCCGGAAGATCACGCCTGACCGCGTGCGATACCTTGCGCTTGCAGAGCAAACGGAGCTTGGTATCGTTCAACGGTCCGATCTTGCGATACTCGTCGACAAGCTTATCTGCACAGGTCTTGTCAATTCGACTGAAACCACACTGTTAAGGTGCCTCATCAACACGGCTCCTAAAAAAGCGTTTGAGAAAAACGGTCGGCCCGTGGTTTTCAAATCGAACCGACAACTCTCGTTCGAGATTGGTCGTTCAGAGAACCGCGTCAGTGCGATTTTGTCGCGCCTTTTTGATCGCGGCCTCATCACCATGCAGGATAGTGGGAACTACAAGCGCTACTCCGAACGATCGTTAGAGGGCGGCGCAACAGAGGCGTGCGGGATCGACCTTCGCATCCTCGTCGCGCGTTACAGCGAGCTTTCTGAACTGGTCCGAACGACACAGCAGGAAGAGGCGGCGACGAACGCGGCGGCGCGGCGATATCGCGGCAGCTTGCGCATGGTGCGCAATCTCATAGATGAGGCAGAGGGAGTGGCGTTTCAGGTCGCCGCAAAGCTTCAACGACGGCTGCAGCGGATCATCGATAGAGTTGGGAAGCCAGCCCGCGCTCCAAGCGCTGTCTTGCATCGCGCAACCAGCCTGCTCGAATGGATTGCAAGGCGCATTAGCGGGGTCGCCAAGCAACAAGAGCAGCCATCCTGCAACGAAAATATAGTATGCCTGTATCGCGGAAACGATAAGCACATACAGAATACAAACCCCTATCCCAATCTGTCTGGTAATGATGAACGGCGTTCGGCTACCGCCGCACAACATAATTTGCAACGGGCTGGCTACGCCAGCAAAGGGGCTTTTGAAGAAAGCCTGTGCGGCGAAGCCGAGGGTGACAAGCGGCCGATGAGGCAGTCGGATGGCCTAGTGGCACTTAGCGACCTGCTGCGCGCTGCGCCTGTAATAACCCAAACGTGGGGGTTCCGCGTCCGGACGTGGGCAGATTTGATGCGCGCCCTGCCCGATATGGCCGTGGTTGCCGGGATATCCCCGGACGCCCGCGACCGCGCCATCAAGCAGATGGGCCAACAGGCGGCCGCGGTTGCGATTGCCGTCACCCTTCAAAAGCAGGATATGCAGGAGGTTACATCGCCGGGAGGCTATCTGCGGGCCATGACCGAACGGGCGGCAGCTGGCACCTTGCATCTGACCCGCTCCGTGCACGCTCTCGTCAATCGCAATATCGCTGAGGCGCGGATATGAACCGGCTCGCGATCTCATTGGCAGCGGGATTGCTGATTCAGGCGTTTCCTGCGGGTGCTGAACCCCCTGTCTCGACGATATCGGGGACAGCCAGGGTCATCGATGGCGATACCATAAGCATCCGCGATCAACGGATTCGACTTGCTGCGATCGACGCTTGCGAGGTTGATCAAAGCGGCACCAGGGGCGGCGCTGAATGGCCGTGCGGTAAGATCGCGCGAAGTTTGGGGTCAGAACAAGAGCAGTCCGAAATCGTACGCTAAGGACGAACGGAATGAGAACTTACGCGGCGTTCCTTAGCCTAGCCGGAAAGCGGAGCGATCGAAATCCGTTCGGCATCTGATGTTCGGCATCCCATGTGTAGATGCCGGTAAGGTTGATATGTTCCCAACTGAGCGGCGATATGTGTTTCAATAGAGTATCAGGAATGTCTCGCCCCGCTCGTTTCAGCTGTGTGACCGCGCGATCAAGATAAACCGTATTCCAGTGCACGATCGCACTGACGACGAGATTGAGCCCCGAGGCGCGGAAAGCTTGGCTTTCGAACGACCGGTCACGGATCTCGCCTCGCTCGTGGAAGAACACAGCGCGTTTCAGCTTATGGGCGGCCTCTCCCCTGTTGAGACCGGCTTGGCATCTCCGCCGCAATGCCGGACTTGAGTACCATTCGATCATGAAGAGCGACCTTTCGATACGGCCGAGTTCGCGGAGCGCCCTCGCGAGATGGCTTTGCTTCGGAGATGCGGACAGCTTCTTCAGGATCGTAGACGGTACCACGGACCGCGTCGTGATCGACGCCGCGAGATGCAGCAGATCGTCCCAATGGTCGAGAATCAGGGCGGTGTTGATCGGCGCCCCGATATGGTTCGACAGGGTTGGATATGCATCGCTCCTCTCGAACGTGTGGAACTTCCGGTCTTTGAGATTGCGCAGTCGCGGTGAGAACCGCTTTCCGATCAAGGCGAACAGCCCGAAGATATGATCACTGGCACCGCCCGTGTCGGTAAAGTGTTCCTGAATGTCGAGCACCGTGTCCTGGTCGAAGAGCCCATCGAGCACATAGGCCGCCTCGCTTTCGGTCGGACTGATGGGCAAAATGCCGAAGTAGCCGTACTGATCTGATAGATGGCTATAGAATTTCGTCCCGGGTTCGCTGCCGTAGTGCAAATTGATGTCGCCGCGCTTTGCGGCTCGGTCACTCGCACGAAAAAATTGGCCATCTGACGATGACGTTGTGCCATTGCCCCAAAGGCGGGAATGCGGATGCTGGGTGTGGACATCGGTGATGCACGCTTGCGCCGCGCGGTAGGTCTCCGATCGGGCATGGAATGTGCGCATCCACCCAATCTGGTGAGCGCTGATCCCCTTGGATGCGCCCGCCATTCGCTTTGGGCCGAGGTTCGTCGCATCGGCCAGTACACCAGCGAGCATGGCAGAGACATTTTTCGGGATGTCGCCGGTACGAACATGCGTGAAGTGATCCGCAAAGCCGGTCCATTCATGCACTTCCCTTAACAAGTCGGGAACCTCGACCAACGGATACATATCGCTGATCTCGGCATTCAGTTCCTCTGCTGCCACGGGGACTTCGCCGACGGTTGGTGTGACGATCAACGTTCCGGCCTCAAGACGAACTCCTTCGAGCTTTCCGGATCGTGCTCTGTGCGCAAGACGCTGCAGGTTGAACTCGAGCATCTGGCACGCTTCAGCAAGCCACTGCGCGCCGTCGCCTTGGACCCCCAAACCGAGACGATCTTCTTCCTTCATCGTGATGAATGTCGACCGCGGCATCAGATGCTCGTCAATCGGCCGGAAAGATCGGCTGCCGTCGACCCAAATGTCCGCAGATCTAAGCCGGTCTCGCAAAGCCGCTAGCGTGGCGATCTCGTAGAGACGGCGATCAGGTTTCCCTTGTTCGAAGATAAGCCGTCGATCAGTTTGGCTGAGATGGGTGAGCGGCACGCGATCAGGGAGTGTCCGCCGCTTCTCGGCATAAAGCCGTTTCAGCAGCGCAATTGCCGCCAGAAGCGGGTCGTGGCGATGCGCCGAGCGAAACGTGAAGGCCTGAAGAAATGCACCAATGTATTTGTGGACGGTCGCGTATTGTTCGGCTGCCACGGTCAACGGCGGTGCCTCGTTGTCGTCGACCATCGACTCAAGCTCAGGCTTCATCCGAAGCAACCGGTCCCAACCGACTTTTTGGTCGAGAACATCCAATGCGTTCCGACCATGGTCGTTGGCGGACTGCAGTGCGGTGATCGTATCTAGAAACATGCGCAGCGCTTTGGCGGTATTCGCCCTGCAGTCCATCTGTCGCTGCTTCTTTCGATTGTTGGCTTGCGAGAACAATTTACCCATCAGCTTGATGAACATCGTCACCGCATCGTCCGTGAGCTTCTGGCAAAGCTTGATGACTTGGGCCACGATCAGAGCGTGGCGACGGCTGGCGTTGAAGTCGTTGGCAAGCCAAGCCGGCGTTGCGTTGCCCTCCCGGATCATCTGGTCCCACCGTCCGGATGACACGCGCGCCTGCAGTTCCGGATCGATCTCCAGCCGCCGCAGAAAGGCTATCCGCTCGGTCAGCCCGACGAGGTTCGACGCGGCCGGCGCTTCTGGTGCCGAACGCAGCCAATGAAAGCGGGTCTGGCCGATCGACGGGTCAACCTCTAACAGCCTATCCAGTGATTGAAGCCTATCGAGTGGGATGTCTTCAATCAGGGTTCTTTCTGCTCGCCGCCGGGCTATGGCACGGCCGGCAAGGCCGATGCGTTCGATCGTGTCGATCGCCGGCAGAAGAGCGCCGCGTTCGCGAAACGCGGCGACAGTCGAACTGGCTATCGCAGCACCGTCGTCGGACAAGGTCGCCGCTTGAATTGCCGCCAATAGCGCGGCGCGGCGATCTTGCAGCGTCGCGCTTCTCGTATCCAGATACACCATTAGCCGCGCCATATGATCCCGACGGGTTTCTTCGCGGCGTGCATAGAGGGCAAATTCGTCTGGAGCGGCGCCGATCTGATCAGCAACATACTTCAGCATGGCGCGAGGCGGAGTTTCTTCTGCTCCAAGCACTCGACCCGGGTATCGCATTAGACATAGCTGGATGGCGAAGCCGAGCCGATTGTGATTACGTCTCCGGATCTCCGGATCGTGTCCCGGGGAGTGGTGTAGCTTAGAGGGGTCAGAACAAGAGCTGCTCGAAATCGTACGCTAAGCTTGAACGGAGCGGGAACGCTTGATTGACCGCATTTCAAAAAGGGCATCTATGACCGGACATTCTGGAACCTGATCGCCGGTGCATTGCGCCGCCATATTCGACATGGCCCGCTCCAGACGCCGCAAATCGGCGATTTTCTGACGGATATCTTTCAAATGTTCGATGGTGAGCGCATGGACCTCCCGGCAGGTGTAGGTATGCCCATCGACCAGGCGAAGCAGGCCGCGCAACTCGTCCAGGCTGAAGCCGAGTTCACGGCCGCGCCGCACGAAATGCAGCCGCCTTGCGTGTTCAGTTGTGTAGATACGATAACCCGCTGCGCTGCGGGCGGGCTTCGGCATGACGCCGATTTTCTCGTAATAGCGGATCGTCTCTATGTTGACGCCGCTGCGCTCGGACAGCACGCCGATCGAAAATTCATCATTCTGTGTCATCACATAGCTCGCACAAATCCGTGAAAATTTCTCGCTTGACCCTGTAGTCGCTACAGGCACTAGGGTCACGATAGATCAATTGCGGGAGCATGTGAACGATGATGCAGGATGAAACACGGACGCTGGCAAATACAGTCACAGAGCCAGCCGAAAAGGGTTTTGATCGGGCAGCATTGCTGTCGGTCGGCGGCATCGTTGCGGCACTGGGCGCAGCAACCTGTTGCGTGCTGCCCTTTGCCTTGTTCTTCGCTGGCATCAGCGGCGCGTGGATCGGCAATTTGACCGCGTTCGAACCCTACCAGCCTGTGTTTATCACGATCGCGCTCGCCTGCCTCGGCTACGGTTTCTATCTCGTCTATCGCAGGCCGAAGGCGGCTGAATGCGCCGAGGGTTCCTACTGCGCGCGTCCATCATCCCATCGGAACGCCAAGATCGGCCTTTGGGTCGCAACTGTCTTGATCATTATCGCCGTGGGCTTTCCCTACGCCGCCCGCCTTGTCCTCGATGCTTAATCCCAAGGAGAATCTCATGAAAATCCTGCCCCTCATTGCCCTTACTGCGTCCCTGCTGACGGGTGGTCACGCTTTTGCCGCCGAGCAGACCGTAACCTTGAATGTTGCCAATGCCACCTGCGAACTCTGCGGCCCGATTGTGAAGCGGGCGCTCAGCAACGTTCCAGGCGTGCTCGAAGTTGATGTATCGGAGGCGACCGGCGCGGCGATCGCGAAGGTGCGCTTTGACGACAGCCAGACGAATGTCGCCGCGCTGATCACCGCAACCACCAATGCTGGCTATCCGTCCGGCGTTTCGCAGTAAGGAGGTTCAGCATGACAGATGGAAAGTTCATCGGCCTTGGCGGAGTCGGGTTTCTCGCCGTCATCTGTTGCGCCGCGCCATTTCTTTTGGTCGCCGCTGGCTCTTTTGGCTTTTCCGCATGGTTCGCAGCGGCCGGCTATGTGCTGATCCCGATCGCTCTCGCCGCGATTGGGGCGTCCGCACTTTATCTTTACCGGCGTCGGCGTTCCGCCTCATCAGCGGATGCCAATTGCTGCTCGATGAATAACAAGACAACAAAGGTGAATTGAATGTGTGAAGCTTGCGACGTTCCAACTTCCAACAAAGGCAACGGCCGTTATGATCTTGTGGTCGTCGGAGCTGGCTCGGCCGGTTTCTCCGCCGCGATCACGGCCGCCGAACTAGGCGCCCAAGTGGCTCTTGTCGGGCATGGCACGATCGGCGGTACATGCGTCAACATCGGCTGCGTGCCCTCGAAAGCCCTGATCCGGGCCACGGAGGCTGTACGTCACGCCAACGATGCGGCTGCCCGGTTTGATGGGATCGAAAGCGGCGCGCGCGTGGTTGATTGGGCCGCTCAGATCGCCCAGAAAGACGCTTTGGTTGCCGGTCTGCGACAGGCGAAATACGCTGATCTGCTGCCGGAGTACAACAATGTGGTCTACCACGAAGGTCCGGCCCGCCTCGTTGACGGCGGTGTCCAGGTCGCGGGCCAGCACATCGGCTCCGAGCGAATTATCATCACCACCGGTGCGCGTCCGGCGTTGCCGGGGATTCCGGGGATCGCTGACGTATCGCCGCTCGACAGCACGACAGCGCTCGCCCTGACCGAGCTGCCACGCTCGATGATAGTGCTTGGCGGCGGCTACATCGGCGTGGAGCTTGCCCAGACTTTCGCACGGGCCGGTGTCGAAGTGACACTCGTGTTCCGCAGCCGGCTTCTGCCGGAGGCTGAACCCGAAATCGGCGCTGCGCTTGCCACCTATCTGGCCGATGAGGGGATTAAAATCGTCAGCGGCATTACCTACGAGTCCGCCCGCAAGACCGATGATGGTGGTGTTGCCCTCGCCATCGCGCGGGACGGACGTCCGGAAATCTTGACTGCCGAGCGGATTCTTGTGGCGACGGGACGCCGCTCGAACACTGAAGCCCTTGGGCTTGCTGAAACCGGTATAGACCTGACACCGGCCGGGGCCATCATCGTTGATGATCGCATGCGCACCTCGAAGGCGGGCGTCTATGCCGCCGGCGATGTAACCGGAAAAGATCAGTTCGTCTACATGGCCGCCTATGGCGCAAAGCTCGCCGCCAAGAACGCATTGAACGGCAACAGCCTGAGTTACGACAACACCGCAATGCCCGCCGTGGTCTTTACCGATCCGCAGGTGGCGAGCGTCGGCATGACCGAAGTGCAGGCGCGGGCTGCCGGACATTCGGTTCGCACCTCCGTCCTTTCCCTCGACAATGTGCCGCGGGCGCTGGCGGCGCGCGACACGCGCGGCCTGATCAAGCTGGTCGCCGACGGGTCAACCCGGAAACTCCTTGGCGCTCACATCCTTGCACCAGAGGGTGCTGACAGCATTCAGACGGCAGCCTTGGCCATCCGCTGCGGCCTGACGATCGATGATCTCTCGGAGACGATCTTTCCATATCTGACGACTGTCGAAGGTTTGAAGCTTGCGGCTCAGACCTTCGACAGGGATGTGAAAAAACTGTCCTGCTGCGCGGGGTGAGGCGAAAGGGAAACGGGTGCCTACTCAAGTCACGGCTTAAACGGAGCGGTCGCCCTCGATCCTGACACGCATGATGGTCTGGCGGCTGGTGTCAAATTTTCTGGCGAGTGCGGAAACGCTCATCCCGCCCGCCAAATCCGAGAGAACATCCAATTTCTGCTTCTCATTGAGCCGAGCGGGACGGCCGAGGGTCTTGCCTTCCGACTTGGCTCGTTTGAGGCCCGACTGCGTGCGTTCGATCAGCAGATCACGCTCGAACTGAGCGACGGCATTGATGACGCTCATCGTCATCTTCCCGGCGGAACTCGCCAGATCGACGCCGCCGAGGGCCAGACAATGGACCCGCACGCCCAGCTCCTCCAGTTTCCTGACCGTCGTACTGACATCGATCGCATCTCGGCCGAGCCGATCGAGCTTGGTGACGATGAGCACGTCCCCGGCTTCGAGTTTATCCATCAGTCGCGAGAAACCCCGGCGCTGCGCAATGGCGACGCTGCCCGAGATGGTCTCGGTGACTATACGGCGTGGCTCGACGTGGAAGCCGGCCGCTTCGATTTCCTGAATCTGGTTTTCGGTGGTCTGTCCGGTCGTGGAGACACGGACATAGGCAAAGGTGCGTGGCATAAGGTTCAATTTCGTCCGAATAGGTTGTCCGAAAGGTGATGCCTGTCCACAAATAAGTCAAGATAATTTGTGGACAGGGTGATTTAGGCCTGTACTCAAACGACCGTTTCCGGACATGCCCGGAACCATCGACGCAAGTTTGTATGGAGTAAAAAATGGCGCGGCGGAAGTTTCTCAAAATTCAGGATCAACAGGAGCTGTTCGGCTTACCGACCGATGAGGATAGTCTGATCCGTCACTACACTCTATCTCCATCGGACCGGCTGGAGATCGAAGTCCGCAGGCGAAAACATAACCAGCTCGGCTTTGCTGTCCAGCTTTGCATGATGCGGCATCCGGGCCGGGCTCTCATGGTGCACGAAATTCCGCCGAGGGCGATGCTCAATTATATAGCCGAACAATTGGATGCTGATCCGGAGAGTTTCCGTTCCTATGCCAGGCGGGAGGAAACTCGCCGCGAGCATATCGGCCCCTGAACATTAAAGGGGCACAGATATACGGTAGGGGGATCAGACCGAGAACGGGAGAGGTCGGAAGCCTGTTTCATCGAGTGCCGGCTTGTCTTCCCATATGTAGTCACCGGTGAGGTTCACGTGCTCCCAGGTAAGCGGCGAGAGGCTGGATAGCAAATGATCAGGCACATGCTGACCGCCGGTGTGCAAGGCATCGACCACGCGGCCGGTATAGATCGTGTTCCAGTGAATGATGGCGGTGACAACCAGGTTGAGGGCGGAGGCCCGGATCGAGAGATTTTCCTGGCTGCGATCGCGGAAGCGGCCGAGGCGATGGAGATTGACGGCCCGCACGAGGCTGTTGCGGCTTTCCCCTTTGTTCAGTTCTGCCGTTGTCGTCTTTCTCAGTTCCTCGTCGTTGATCCAGTCCAGCGTGAACAGAGTTCGCTCGATCCGGCCCATCTGACGTAGTGCCTGGGCAAGACCGCTTTGCCTGGTCGTTGATGACAGCCGTTTGAGCATGAGCGAAGCGCTGACGGTGCGGGTGCGCAGTGAGGTCATCAAGCGCAGAATCTCGTCCCAGTGCGCCCGGATCAAATCGGCGTCGATGCGATCGCCCATGACATTCTGGAGAATGCCATACTGCTTGCCGGGGCCAAAGCCGTAGAGGCATCGGCCATCGAGATCGGGAATGCGCGGGACAAATGCAAAGCCTAGCGCATGGCAGAAGGCGAAGACGAGATCACTGACGCCGCCACCATCGACATGATGGCGCACGATGTCGAGGCCCGCATCCGTTTCGAGAAGCGCGTCGAGAACATGGACGGCCTCGCTCGCCGTGGCGGCGATGATTTTGGTATGGAAGGGAGCATATCGACCGGAGATCGCCGTGTAGAGCTTGATGATCGGGTTGGTTCCGTAACGGCCGTTGACGCCACCGGCGATTTCGCCGCCATCGCCGAGATGGATATGTTGTCCGTCGGAAGACGATATCGTGTTCGAACCGAAAACAGTGGCGATCGGCGCCGCGTGCTGGGCTTCGACCAGCCGGGCAAGTGCCAAGGTGAAGGTTTCCTCCCGGAAGTGCCAGATCGCCATCTGCTGTAGCTGGCGGCGTGTGATGCCGGGGCAGGCCAATGCCATCTTCGAGAAGCCGAGATTGGTGGCCTCGGCGATGAGCGCGGCATAGAAAATTCGCATATCGCCCGGCGTTCGGCCTGTCTGAAGATGCTCGAACAGTGAGCTGAAACCGGTCATTCGATCCACGTCGGCGACAAGATCCGTCAACCTGATCGGCGGCATGCTGCTCGCAACTCTCCTTGCGAAGGCGAGCGCGGCTTCGGTCTCGGCAGTTTTGACCGCAGGCACCCGCAGGCCCTTCGCGCCGATCCGCGTGTCGCCGCGACCCGCCTCCAGCCGGCTTGCTGCCTCACGCAATTTTTGATCGAGCGCCTCGGCTTTCTGGGCGAGATAGATCTCGACATCAACCGGGATGGCGACGGGAATGCGGGCCTCGGCCTTGATGATGGAATAAGTCTGATGGGAGATCATGCCCTCATCGAGGGCGCGATATGTGCGAGAACCTTTGATCCAGATCTCGTTGGCAGCGATCCGGTTCTTCAGCTCAACGATGACAAAGATTTCCAGCATTCTGCGGTCAACCGAGCCATCTGGCGTTCTGATTTCCTTGCTCCACCGCTTGTCGACCAGATCGAGCGCCGCTTTGATCCATTGCGCGTCCAGAGAGCGACGGCGGCTTTTCCCTGCGGCCGTCATTTGCATCACCACGTTGATGAAATCACGGCTCTGACGATTACCCTCGAACGTGAAGGCTGCCAGGAATGGTGCTGCAAAGCGCCGGATACGCATATATTGGGGCTCCGTGGGCATTTCTACATTAATACACGCTAAGGGAATTTGAAGTTGTTTGGATTGAAGCGGTTAGCCCGGATTGGCCTGAAGCGTTCGAGGGGTCGGTCAATTTCGTTCCAGAGGTAGTCGCCGGTGAGCGCGATATGCGCCCATGGTAGTGGTGCGACCTGGGAGAGCAGCTCGTCCGGAATGATAATACCCTGACTGCTGATATAATCGACAGCACGGCTGAGATAGACAGTGTTCCACAGGATGATGGCGTTGACGACGAGGTTAAGACCGGACGCGCGGTAAGCCATGGTTTCGGCGACGCGGTTGCGCAATTCGCCGAGCTGGTGGAGGAAGATGGCGCGTGCGAGAGCATGACGGCTTTCACCCTTGTTGAGGATCGCATGCGATCTGCGGCGCAGTTTCGTATCGAGCAGCCAGTCGCAGATGAAGATCGAGCGTTCTATCCGGCCCATTTCGCGCAGGGCCTGGTTCAGCCGGTTTTGTCGCGGCGACGCTGCCAGCTTCTTGAGGATGACGGAAGGCGGCACCAAACCTGCAGCGATCGAAGCCTTCAGCCGCAAGACCTCATCCCAGTGGTGCTCGACGACATCCATGTTGACGGTTCCAGCGATCAGCGCGTCGAGCGGTTCGTAAGCCGGATCGCGATCAATGACAAAGAGCCTGCGATTGCCGAGATTGCGGATACGGGGAATGAGCCTGTAGCCAAAGGCGTGGAACATGGAGAACGTCGTTTCGGTGGCGCCAGCGGTATCGGTTGCGTGCTCATAGATTTCGACGGAGCTTTCGTTGTGAAGGAGGCCGTCGAGAACGTAGGGGGCTTCGCCCTCGGATGCCTGGATCATGCGGGAGAAGAAGGAAGCAAAACGGTTGGACAGGAAGCCATAGATCGACGCCCCCGGTCGCTTGCCGTATTTTGCATTGTAGTCGAGGCTGGCTTCGCCACGCCCGCCAGCCGGAAAGAACTGTCCGTCCGAGGAGGAGATATGGCCGTCACCCCAGATCGCGGCAAAGGGATGGGCCTGCTGCGCATCGACCAGCACGGCGGTCGCCGTGGCGTAGGTTTCCGATCGCATATGCCTGTCCACCATCAGCATCATCTGGTGGATCGTGACGCCGCGTGAGCTTTCCGCCATACGTTCGGCTCCGGCATTGGTGGCGTCGGCAAGGATCGCTGCCATCAGCGCTGCCTCGTCGTTTGCCGTCTCACCGGTACGATAATGCGTGAAGCTGTCGAGGAATTTGGTCCAGCTTTGCACCTCGGCAAGCAGGCTGGTGATCCTGATCCGTGGCACCAGAACATATAGTCGGCGGCTGAGCGCGACGATGCTGTCGCGCTCCTCCTCGCGGATCGGCGAGATCGACAGGCCCTTGTCGGAAATCGCTGCATCCGGAATAGCATTGGCAGCCGCCGCCTTTGCCAGCTCTTTCAGCTTCGCATCGAGCGTGGCGGTCCGTTCTGCTCGCCATTCGGCAAAGCTGTCGGGGAGTGCGAGCCCGAGCCGCCCCTCGGCGCGCATCAGCTCGAAGATCGGCCGAGGCAGAAGATAATCCTCGAAACTGCGCCATGCCCGGCTGCCTTCGACCCAGATGTCACCGGCCCTCAGACGCTCTCGCAGGTGAACGAGGACCGCCACTTCCCAGGCGCGCAGGTCGATATCGGCACTGTTCGGGCGCACGCAGCGTCGCCATTTGCGGGTCAGAAAGGCGAGCGGCACCTGCGCCGGCAATTTCCGGCCGCCATAGAGCGCGCGCAGATGGTCCACTGCTACAAGGATCGGATCATCAGCACGAAACGACCGGAACGAGAACGTGCGGAACATCAGTCTGCCCAGCTTGCGCAACGATTTGTGCCGCTTGATGAGCTCGTCGAATTCGTTACTGCGATCAGGGTGGACGACAGATCTGGCTGCCGCCATGCTGGCGACCAATCCGTCCCAGCCGAGGGAGGCTGCGATCGCCGATGCAAGATCGGTTTTGCTCGCACGAGCGGCCAGAAGCGCCTCGCCGAGCTTGAGATGCTCAAGCGCCACCCCATCAAGAACCTCGGCCTCTTTTAGCCGGCGTTCCGTGCGGCTGATCTCGGCCTTGCGGCGGTTGCTCCCAATCATTTTGCAGAACATGTCGATCGTCAGGTCGGTGATCGACGCCTGTCTCTCGATGACGAAGGCGGCCAGCGTGGCGTAGCGACGTTCGGATGTCAGGCGTCGTATCTCCCGGGCATGCAGAATGCGTGCATCCCTGGCGATGATGCCGTAGCGATTGGCATGGATCGTCTTGCGACGGTCGTCGGGAATGGCGGCTGAGCGCAATACCTCGAGGCGGGCGATCAAGCCTTTGAGGTTCTTCAGCTTCGCCCCTTCAGGTGCTTCCGCAATCCAGCCAAGGTGGCTCCGATCGCCGGCCCGCTCAGCGAGGAGCTGATCAAGCGCCTCGATCGAAGGCTGCTCCAGATCCCGGATCAATTCGCGATAGGCTTGTCGACGCGCCGCCGCCCGGCCGGCCAGTGCCAGACGGATCAGCAGCTCCGGCATAGGAACGAGCAACTTTCGTTCCTTCAAGGCTTCGATCACGGCCTTGGCGATCGGCGCACCTTGTTCAGTGGCCGCCGCCTCGCGTGCCGCCGCCGTTATCAACTCGCGATAGTCACTCGTCCGGACAGGCTGAAGCTCCAGTGCAGAGACGATCTCGCGCGCGTGTTCCCGGCGCGTTTCGTCGCGCTGGGCGTAGAACTCGAACACTGCAGGGTCGATGCCCAGCTGGTCGGCGACAACAGAGACAACCGCCTGAGGTGGAACTTCGCCTATTCGCAGCAGACGGCCCAGATCACGCACCAGTGCGAGTTGGATCGCAAAGCCAAGCCGATTATGCGACCGGCGATGTTCCTTGACGAAGACAATATCCTCGGAAGTCAGTGCATAGCGCGCTTGCGCATCTTCATAAGCTTCGGGTGGTTCGAATAAAACGGCACGCGATTGCTCATCGAGAAACGCCATCAGCCACGGTCACTCGTCAAACTACGGTTTCGGGCGTGCCGGTCTTGCCGGGGCCTGTCCATCCAGTCCGCTTCAACGTGTCGATCAAGGTCGAGCGCGCCACCTTGAACGTCCGGCACACGGACGCCTTGCTGGCGCCAGCTTCCAAAGCAGCTAGAACCTGCTCGACCTTTTCCGCATCGATCGTTGGAGGTCTCCCGCCCTTACGGCCACGTCGGCGAGCCGCCGCCAGGCCGGCATTGACCCGCTCGGTGATCAGCACTCTCTCGTATTCTGCAAGCGAGCCGAACAGGTTGAACAGAAACGCGCCGTGCGAATTCGTGGTGTCGATCGCCTCCGTGAGAGATCGGAAGGCGACACCACGTTCCTTCAAATCCTCGACGATACGGATCAAGTGGGAGAGTGACCGGCCTAACCGATCTATCTTCCAGACGACCAGGACATCGCCTTCGCGCAATTCGCCGAGGCATGCCTTCAGACCCGGCCGGTCATCACGCGCTCCGGAAGCGCGATCCTGATGGAGATGGCGCTCATCGACCCCGGCCGCGAGCAGGGCATCGCGCTGCAAGGCAACCGACTGGCGCTCGTCACTACTCGATACCCGCATGTAACCGATCAACATGTGCGACAAACCTCAAATCAGGTGTTGCCGCACAGCCTAACATTCCGACAGGGTTTGTCGCGCAAAAAATGGCCCTATTGCGTGGCCAGTTTGCCCCGCGATCACGGTGAGCGGAAATCATGTGTTTCCCGTCACCTGCAAAATGCCCTTAGCGTGTATTAATGTAGAAATGACCACAGAGCCCCGACATGGCCAAGTCCGGAGCAACAATCAAGGAGATCGTGCGCCGGACCGGATACAGTCGCGGCCTTGTCCGACGCGTACTGCGTGGTCAACGTTCGGATGTCTTCCGCGTCCGTGAGAACTCGCTTGAACTCTACCTGCCCTGGCTTGACGCTCAATGGACGGCCGGAAACCGGAATGGAACGGAGCTATGGCGGCAACTCAAGAGCCAAGGGTTCCGCGGCTGTCTTCGAGTTGTCACCGAGTGGGCCACACGCCGTCGAAAAGCAGAGAAGGCCGATGCGGGCGCGTTGAGCCGAGCGCCTTCGGCCAGGACCATTGCGCGTCTCATGACCATCGGCCGCGACGACCTTTCCAAATCTGAGACCGTGACGGTTGCGGCGATTGAGGGTGGCGTGCCGCTGCTGGTTGAGGCCCGGGAAGTCATCGCCGCCTTCCAGGCCATGATCCGCAAGAAATCTCTCGCTGATCTCGATACATGGTTGGAACGCGCTCGATCGGGCTTGGTCGCCTCCTTCGCCAACGGTGTCGTTAGAGACCGAGCAGCCGTCAGCGCAGCAATCTCTTCACCATGGTCCAACGGCCAGACGGAGGGGCAGATCACCAAGCTCAAACTTGTGAAACGCCAGATGTACGGCCGCGGAAAAATTGATCTCCTCCAAGCCCGCGTCATCGGCGCGGGATAAAATCCATCACCACCAAAACTGCGTCAGAGCCCTTATTCCATGCCTAATCACAGACCGATTGCTCCGTAGCGATTGGAGCCAGACGGGCAGACCGCCGGGAAAGGACTTCCTTTCGACCCTCAGCTCTCCCATCAAGTGCTCGATTTCAAGGACCTCATCCTTAATTAAGTCGTAGGTGGCGGCATTCTCGAGCGCGTCGATTCCTTCACGTATCTTGTCGACTTCCTCTTCGAGAGCGTTGAGATCGGACCTAGCCTCGTCGAGATCCTTCTGCCTGACGAGCTGCACACTGTCCTTGATACGCCGCTCCTCCGTGCCGATGTCGTCGAGTTCCTTTTGAATGCCTTTGATTGAGCGGTATATGTCGACATCGATACCTAGGAGCATGAGATGCGGAGCGTAATTGTCTGGGATCCGCGACTTCGTGTCGAAGCAGCTCACGATGGATTTGAACTCCGACCGCTCGTCCCGGACCAGCGGTCCAAGGATCTCGCGGAAACCAATCTCTGACCTGTCATCCCCGAACAGTCGAGCCGCGAGAAAGTCAGTTGCGTCTTCCACCTTGGCAAACGTCGTCTCGCGATCCGCCACAGTGATACGCGGGCGCTCCGCCTCGGCGACAGACCTTCTGATAGTGTAAGGGATCCCGTGCATTACGAAATCGATGCAGATAAATGTGGCGGGATCGAAGGCTGCCTTCGGAATTCTTGTCACGCGGCTGTCGGACTTGCGCTTCAGGAGCGCGAAGTTCACGAACTCGATGCAGAGCGATTTGCCCACCCCGTTGTTCTTCGAGCTTGTCGCATCGCTCTCACCCAGGATGATATTGACCCCCTCCCCAAACACGATGGGGTCAATCGCGGGTGGATCTGTGTATAATCGCTTAATCCGCATCGCGCGCGATCAGGTAAGGTTCATCGAAATCAAGCAAACCGACGGCATAGAGAAACGTCAGTCCGTATAGAAAGGAGTTGGATGAGAACCAGGACTCGCGCTTGAACCGGTCCACCACGTCGAAGATGCTGACCCGATGCTTACCTGAATCTTTCAGGTAACGAGCGATCTCGAAGCCGACGATCGCAGGTGATTTGTTCAGGGCCTCGTCTTTCAGAAAGATGCTAGGCACTTTGCGACCTCTTGTTCGGAAAGACGTTGCACATGATTAGCTGATCGATGAGGTAGTACCTGACCGCACCATCATCGAACCCAGCGTCGCTGCTTCCCATCATACCGAGAACTCGCTGAGTCAAGAGCTCAAGTGCCGCTTGAGGATCGCCTCCGCATTCAGTCAGAACGCGGTCGCTCCAGTTCATGAGGTAGATCTGCAGCTTCCGAACCCGGATGTGGCCGAGATCCGTGTGCGCGTTCACTTCGGACAGGACGCGACCATAAAGTTCATGGAGATCGACATACTGCTGCGTCAAGAATGGGGCATGATCTGCGAAGCGATCGTGAATCTTGCCGTCGGGATCAGGATCCTCGCGATTGTCTCCTGACGACAACCCCTCTTCCGCGGAGCTCAAGACCTCGATGAGACGCACGAGAGTGCCGACTTCGTTAGAAAGCTTCGGTTCGCGTACAAGCAACTCGCGAGACAGGAAATCGTGGCATGCCTCCATCTTCGCGGTTGAGAGGTCTCCGATTTTTTTAAGAAGATCAGCGATGTCCCAGACATCGTCGCCAAACGACAATTTAAACCGATCGTCGCCCAGTCCCGTCTCGCGATATTTTTTCTTTTGGCCTACAATGAGCATGACGAGGCGATCGTACTTCGTCTGCAGCCCCTTGCCGGTAAAGCGATCAAAGGTGTGCTTGATCTTAGAGAGGTCGGGCGTCGATGTAACTTGGATCGCGATCCGACTGCTATCGCAGCCGAGATCAATCGCGGTGGCGTTTGGCTCGACGATGTTGATGTTCTGCAGGTCGTAGTCGAAGGCAAGATTGAGAAGGTCACGGAAGAAATTTTCTGCATGGACGTTTATATCTTGCAAGTTTAATTGGTTCGACTGCTCCACGATGACCCGCAGATGCGTCATCCTGTAAATAATACCTTGCAGAAGTTGAGCGCGGTGCATTCCCATGTGACCTTCCATCTTCGCACACCGAAAACTTATCGCTGACTTAGGCTGAATTCTCAATCACGATTGATGGAGAAGATTCCACTTTTGAGCGCAAAAGACTGTCTAGAATCCCCTGAAATAGATTGCGCCTAGCTAGCCTGCTTGAAGGACTGCGATCAGAGAACTCCCCAAGCCCGGAACCTGCCCCTCCCCGTCATCTCCCGGAGGCCGAGTTCCACCACGATCCGCCGCGCCGCCTGCGGCGTAACGTCCAGCGTTTTCGCCACCATCGCGGCCGACACGAGCGGTTTTGCCATGACGAGCTCGACCAGCTCCGGCAATTTCGAAGACGTGCGTCTTCCCGCCAATTTGCGCTCCATCATCTGGCGAGCCAGTACCAGCCGGTCGTGCTCTTTCAAACCGATCTCCGCCGTCGCCAACAAACCGTGGGCGATGGCCAGCAGCCGTGTTTCCCGATCGCGATGCCTTCGCCGATCGACAGGGATGGTTTTGAGGCCGTGGTTGATCGCAGCCAGATGGGCACCCGTGGTAATGCCGGCCTGCCGCAGCATGGCGGCAGCAAACAGCCTCCCGAGCCAGGGTGCGTGCTGTAGAACCTCGAGCGCGTTCCAGGCATCGAGGGCGATGATGGCCTGCAGCGCCTCCGGCAGATTTTCGGCCTGGCGCAATACCTCGCGCCACTCGTCGATCCTTGCATCCTCGTCCCAGTCGAGATCATAGACGAGCGTGTCTCGCTCGCGGCTGTCGACCGCAGGACGGTCGCGGCGTTTTGCGTGTTCGATCGCAGCATCCGATCGTGCTAGCAGCGCATCGATGGCTGCGAGGTCGACGCCGGGAAGCCCTTCGGCTTCATCGATTTCTTTCCCCTCCCCTTCCGGATTTCTTCCCTCAGCCGCGGACCGCATGATGCCGGCCTGCTCCGCAGCGTCGGCGCCAGCCGACGTAATGTCCGATGCTTGTCGCAACGTGCGGATACCCTCTGCGGACAGTGCCCAGCCGGGGAGTTGGGCGGCGATGCGCCGGCGAGTGCGCAGCACGTCGCGGGCGATGGTCAGTTCGTGGGTCGGTGTACGGATGTCACGGGTGGCGTCATGGAGGACGAGGTCCTCGAGATGCACCAATTCGCCGTCGATCCACAGCGAGGCACACGCGTCGCCATATTGCGACCGCTCGAGGAAGCCGGCGCCAACCGGCGAACGGGCGATGCGCTCGTCGAGACGCGTAAGCGCGATACCGGCGTCGAAAGCCGGCCGCATCAAGGCATTCATGCTGATTTTTGAAACATCGTAAGCCATTGATATTATGGTAAACGATTTGCTAAACGAACTCTAGTTGAATAATCAAGTTCGTCACATGGTATGATTAACGGCTGGGTTTTAAACCATCGATAAGTACCTCTTATCGATGGTTAGCCATCTCAACGAATTTCTTTGCCATCTGACACGAAAACCCCTATACTCAACCCACCAATTCAGCGAGGAAGCCGAATGTCCGAACCACAACTCTCCGTGCGCAGCACCAAGGCCAGGGACCTGGCCCATGCGCTCGCGCGGCGCACGGGTCAGCCAATCAACAAGCTCGTCGAAATCGCGCTGGAACGGTACGATATCGAGCTTCGCAAGCAAACAAGCGCCCATCCACTCGACGCTGTATGGGAACTCGCCGCTGAAGGTCGACGTACCGTGCCGGCGGGGACAACCTCCGCCCACGACGATCTCTATGACGAGAACGGGTTGCCAAAGTGATTTCTCTCGACACGTCAGTTCTCGTCGCAATCATGCTTGACGAGCCTGAAGCCGATGCATTCAAAGCGGTGTTGCGACAGGAGCCGACGATTATCATCGGTTGGCCAACTTTGTTCGAAGTCCGGACGGTCCTGACGGCAAAGCGATTTTCCAATCCAGGAGACATTGTCACCCGCTTCTGCAATGCGCCGAACATCACTGCCGTCGCATTTGATGCAAAACACTATTGGGCAGCAGAGAGAGCTTTAGAGCGGTATGGCAAGGGCCGCCATCCGGCTGGCCTCAACATGGGCGATTGCTTCTCCTATGCGGTGGCCTCGGTCGCCAAGGCGCCGTTGCTGTTCAAGGGACATGATTTCGGGCAAACGGATCTTAAACTCCACCCTGCGTCTTCAACGGTATGACAGAACCCCGCCGCAACCCGATTGACAGACGCGCGTACGAACTCGACACGATCGCTGCCGTGCTCCCTATGGAGCGGCGCGACGAACTCGCCGAGCTCCTCACCGACAAGGATGTCGAGACGCTGCGCCATCTCATCAACCAGGGCCCCTGAACATTAAAGGGGCACAGATATACGGTAGGGGGATCAGACCGAGAACGGGAGAGGTCGGAAGCCTGTTTCATCGAGTGCCGGCTTGTCTTCCCATATGTAGTCACCGGTGAGGTTCACGTGCTCCCAGGTAAGCGGCGAGAGGCTGGATAGCAAATGATCAGGCACATGCTGACCGCCGGTGTGCAAGGCATCGACCACGCGGCCGGTATAGATCGTGTTCCAGTGAATGATGGCGGTGACAACCAGGTTGAGGGCGGAGGCCCGGATCGAGAGATTTTCCTGGCTGCGATCGCGGAAGCGGCCGAGGCGATGGAGATTGACGGCCCGCACGAGGCTGTTGCGGCTTTCCCCTTTGTTCAGTTCTGCCGTTGTCGTCTTTCTCAGTTCCTCGTCGTTGATCCAGTCCAGCGTGAACAGAGTTCGCTCGATCCGGCCCATCTGACGTAGTGCCTGGGCAAGACCGCTTTGCCTGGTCGTTGATGACAGCCGTTTGAGCATGAGCGAAGCGCTGACGGTGCGGGTGCGCAGTGAGGTCATCAAGCGCAGAATCTCGTCCCAGTGCGCCCGGATCAAATCGGCGTCGATGCGATCGCCCATGACATTCTGGAGAATGCCATACTGCTTGCCGGGGCCAAAGCCGTAGAGGCATCGGCCATCGAGATCGGGAATGCGCGGGACAAATGCAAAGCCTAGCGCATGGCAGAAGGCGAAGACGAGATCACTGACGCCGCCACCATCGACATGATGGCGCACGATGTCGAGGCCCGCATCCGTTTCGAGAAGCGCGTCGAGAACATGGACGGCCTCGCTCGCCGTGGCGGCGATGATTTTGGTATGGAAGGGAGCATATCGACCGGAGATCGCCGTGTAGAGCTTGATGATCGGGTTGGTTCCGTAACGGCCGTTGACGCCACCGGCGATTTCGCCGCCATCGCCGAGATGGATATGTTGTCCGTCGGAAGACGATATCGTGTTCGAACCGAAAACAGTGGCGATCGGCGCCGCGTGCTGGGCTTCGACCAGCCGGGCAAGTGCCAAGGTGAAGGTTTCCTCCCGGAAGTGCCAGATCGCCATCTGCTGTAGCTGGCGGCGTGTGATGCCGGGGCAGGCCAATGCCATCTTCGAGAAGCCGAGATTGGTGGCCTCGGCGATGAGCGCGGCATAGAAAATTCGCATATCGCCCGGCGTTCGGCCTGTCTGAAGATGCTCGAACAGTGAGCTGAAACCGGTCATTCGATCCACGTCGGCGACAAGATCCGTCAACCTGATCGGCGGCATGCTGCTCGCAACTCTCCTTGCGAAGGCGAGCGCGGCTTCGGTCTCGGCAGTTTTGACCGCAGGCACCCGCAGGCCTTCGCGCCGATCCGCGTGTCGCCGCGACCCGCCTCCAGCCGGCTTGCTGCCTCACGCAATTTTTGATCGAGCGCCTCGGCTTTCTGGGCGAGATAGATCTCGACATCAACCGGGATGGCGACGGGAATGCGGGCCTCGGCCTTGATGATGGAATAAGTCTGATGGGAGATCATGCCCTCATCGAGGGCGCGATATGTGCGAGAACCTTTGATCCAGATCTCGTTGGCAGCGATCCGGTTCTTCAGCTCAACGATGACAAAGATTTCCAGCATTCTGCGGTCAACCGAGCCATCTGGCGTTCTGATTTCCTTGCTCCACCGCTTGTCGACCAGATCGAGCGCCGCTTTGATCCATTGCGCGTCCAGAGAGCGACGGCGGCTTTTCCCTGCGGCCGTCATTTGCATCACCACGTTGATGAAATCACGGCTCTGACGATTACCCTCGAACGTGAAGGCTGCCAGGAATGGTGCTGCAAAGCGCCGGATACGCATATATTGCGCCGGCAGATAGGCAATCAGATCATCGTCCTTGCGGGGACGAGATGCTGCCTTCGCAGCCGCGGTTGCCCGCATCAACTGCTCCCAGCCGCCGACTGCATTGACCGCCTCATCGAGCGAAAGGTCGGTTTCTCGCCTGGCAGCGATCGCCTCACCGAAGCCCACGAAGAAATCCAGCGCCGATGTCGCCGAGGTGGCGGTTTCCAGCAGTCGTTTGTCGCGCTCTGCCTCGGCCCGCCGAAACGCCTTGCCGATCAGGACTTCGAACATGGCGATTGCGGCATCCGTGAGCGCGATTTCCATCTCCAGAAGGAAAGCTGCGAGCGTAGCATATCGGCGGCCGGGCCGCATTTGCTCGAAGTTCTGGGCGGTCAGGCGCCGGCCCTCTTGTGCCATGCGGCTCACCCGATGGGCGGGGACGGCCTGAAGCACATCACTTGAAAGGCCAACGTGGCGCACGGCCTCAAGCCGATCGATCAGACCCCGCATCGCTGCGTCTCCAGCCTTTCCGGCAGGTTCACGTAACCAGGAGACCCCGCTCTGGCGGACGCGTGGACCAATACCGAGCAGCGCTTCCATTCTGACGATGATGTCGGGCGTCAGCCTTCCGGCAACATCGGCAAACAGCGCCTCCTCAGCCTCGGTGCATGCCTGTCCGGCCATCCGTTCGATCACGGTGATGCCGGAATGACGATACGCCGCCGGCGCATCTCATCGGCGAGAGCGGCGACGACGAATTTGTCCTTGGTCGAGGCGATCGCCACGCCGCGCGCGAAGGCAAGCAGATCGGTGCGCAACGGGTGGCTCAGCTCGCTGAACCCGTAGTGTTGGCGGAGGACGGTCAGTTGTTCGTAGCGTGTGGGCGCTCTTCGTGCGAAGCTGGCAAGTGCATTCGGCTCGATGCGGAGTTGCTCGGCAAGGAAGGTGAGCGCGCTTTCCGGGATGACCTCTCCGCGCTGGATGAGACGGCCGGGATAACGGAGCGCACAAAGCTGAAGGGCCAAGCCAAGACGGGTATCGTCGCGACGGCGCGTTTCCAGAAGACGATGGTCCTCATCATCAAGGCTCCAATGGCGGATCAGGGTGTCGTCGTCGCTGGGCAGGGCAAGGAAATTCTGCCGTTCGGCATCCGTCAAAATCATGCGGCGAGGCATCGGCGCTCCATATGTCACAAAAAGACTGGAGATAACCGTTCGCGGAGCTTACTTTGCAAGACGGGTTATGTGACAATCTACAGGCTTTGGCGCGGCCAAATCGAAATTGTCACGCAGACGGACGAATAAATGACAGCTCTGATCGGATATGCGCGAGTGTCGAAAGCCGACGGCAGCCAGGTCCATGACCTTCAGCGTGACGCGCTGGCACAGGCTGGTGTCGACGCCAACAATGTCTATGAGGATGCCGCGTCAGGAAAGAAAGAGGACCGTCCAGGTCTCACCGCCTGCCTGAAGGCGCTGCGTCGCGGTGACACGCTTGTCGTCTGGAAGCTCGATCGACTCGGCCGCGATCTCCGCCACCTCGTCAATCTGGTCGATGATCTGACCCAACGGCATATCGGCCTCAAGGTTCTGGCAGGTGAAGGGCGTCGATCGACACCTCGACGGCGAATGGCCGGCTGGTGTTCGGCATATTCGCGGCGCTGGCTGAGTTCGAGCGGGCATTGATCATTGAGCGCACCAAAGCTGGTCTCGCCGCCGCACGCGCACGTGGCCGGAACGGCGGAGCGCCCTTCAAAATGACGCCGGCGAAGCTGCGCCTTGCTCAGGCAGCAATGGGGAAGCCGGAAACCAAGGTGGCCGATCTTTGCGCCGAACTCGGTATCACACGACAGACGCTCTACCGGTTTGTCGATCCTAAGGGCGCGCTGCGCACCGATGGAGAGCGGCTGCTTATGCGGAAGGCAAAGAAATGAAACGAGTCCTCATCGTCGGTTGTCCGGGCGCCGGGAAATCCACACTCGCCAAAGAACTGGCCGAAGCGACCCGCTTGCCCGTCGTCCACCTCGATAGACATTACTGGCAGCCGGGCTGGCAAAGGCCGGATAGCGCATCATGGCAGAAAACCGTCGAAAAGCTTGCGGCGCAATCTGAATGGATTATGGACGGGAATTATAGCGGCACGCTTGAGCAGCGATTGGCATCTGCGGACACGCTTATCCATCTCGATTACACAACATCGTTATGCCTGTGGCGAGTTATTCGACGAACGGTATCCGGTTTGGGCCGAAATCGCGGTGATCAGCTCGCGCCGGGATGTCCTGAACGCTTTGATTGGGCCTTCTTCCGATTTGTGATCAATTACCGAAAGGAGCAACGACAGCGCGACCTTGCTCGAATGGAAGGATTTGCCGGTCGGGTGTTCCGGTTCACCTCGCCAGCCGAACTGTTGGGCTTCGTAGCTGCCATCAAGAAGGCTGCGCAAAAGGCGTGAAATCGGCCTACCGTATATCTGTGCCCCTTTAATGTTCAGGGCCATATCGCGCATTTGCTTTCCTATTTTGGAAAACGAACAGCAACAGCACAGGACCGGCGCGCCGCCTTACTATCCGCCGTCGAAACGGCGACCGCAACGGACAAGGCCATTCTATTGCCCAAGCTATTGTCACCACGCTGCGGGAGCGGAAGGTGTTACTTCCCGCACCTGACACAATAGAGCGGATCGGCTTTGCCGGCCGCGTAATAGCCGCCGTCGCGCCGAGGCTGCCCTGATATCGGCCTTTCAGCCGAAAAGCTCCAATCCCTCGATGATCTTTTGACGGTTGATCCCGAGATACGACAGACGCGATTCCATTGGCTGCGATCTGCGCCAGATGCTCCGGGAGCAACCAACCTGGTCACGCTGACCGACAGGATCGCTTTCATCCGCGCGCTCGATATCGATCCCCGACTACAAGCCCGCATCCACTCCGGTCGCTGGGAGCAGATGGTCCGGGAGGGCGATGTGACACCGGCATGGCTTGCCGCCGACTTCAACGCCAGTCGGCGGCGCGCGACGATCATCGCGCAGATCATCAAGCTTGGGCAAAAGCTCACCGACGCCGCAGTCACCATGTTCATCAAGCTGATCGGCAGGCTGTTTTCGCAGGCGAATAACCGCAAGAAGCAGCGCCATGTGAACACCCGGATGGAGACGGCTAAGGCACTACGGCTGTTTCTCGACACGATATCGGCTCTTCAGTGCGCCAATGACAATGATGAAGATGCAATTGAAACGCTCGACCGCCACGTCGGCTGGCATCGCTTGGTGCAGGCAAAGCCGACGCTTGCGGCGATGGTGGAAGACAATGACGCCTCACCCTTGCTTAATGCAGCTGAGCAATATGCCAATGTTCGCAATTATGCAGGCCGGTTCCTCCTGACCTTCACATTCCATTCAAGTCGTCGGTATGATCCTTTGCTGGCAGCGATCGAAACACTCAGATCCCTTTACGCGGAAGGAAGGCGCGTGCTTCCCGAACGTGTCCCGATCGCTCATCTCGGCGCGGCGGAGCGTAAACTGATCTTCGGGCAGGCAAAGGCCGATCGCCGTCTCTATGAGATTGCAACACTGGCAGCGTTGCGCGAGCGGCTTCGTTCGGCGACATCTGGGTCGAAGGCAGCAGGGCGTTCCGGCCGATAAATGAAAATTTCATGCCCCGCCCTACTTTTACCAAGCTGAAGGAAACTGACCAGCTTGGGCTCGGTGTGCAGCGCGACGGGGTGGCTTGGCTCACCGAAATGCAACAATTGCTGGACTTCAATCTGAAACGTCTCGCCCATCGCGCCCGCAACGGCAAACTTGAAGGCGTCCGTCTCGATGCCGGAACCCTGATTGTAACACCGCTGGCGAGCGAAGTGCCCGCTGCAGCCGATGAACTAAATATCGAACTCAGCGAAATGTATCCGCTTGTCGAAGTGCCGGATCTCTTAAGAGACGTGCATGAGTGGACCGGCTTTGCCGACCAGTTCACCCATGTTCGAACGGGCGATTCACCGCAAAACATTCCGGCCATGCTCGCCGGCACGCTCGCGGACGCCACCAATCTTGGCCCGAAACGTATGGCCGGAGCCTCCAAGGGATCAGCGCCCATCAGATCGGATGGATGCGCATGTTCCATGCCCGCACGGAAACCTATCGCGCAGCGCAGGCATGTGTGACCGACGCCCATGCGCGTCATCCCCACGCCCAGCTCTGGGAACAGGGACGACCGCATCATCTGATGGTCAGTTCTTCCGGGCCAGTGATCGTGCCGCCAAACGCGGTGATATCAACCTGCATTATGGCAGCGAGCCAGGCTCGAAATTTTACAGCCACCTTTCCGATCAGTACGGCTATTTCAGCATTCTGCCGATCAGCCCGACCGAGAGCGAGGCAGCCTATGTTCTCGACGGCCTGTTCGACCACGACACCATCCTGGAGATCGAGGAGCACTTTACCGATACCGAGGTGCGAGCGATCATGTATTTGCCCTCTTCACTCTGATCGGAAAGCGTTTTGCGCCTCGGCTGCGCAATCTCAAGGACCGGAAGTTCCATACTTTCGAAAAGGCCGACTCATATCCAGCACTGCCAACCATATCGGCGCGCCGATCAATACCGCCCTCATTCTGGAACACTGGGATGACCTTCTCCATCTGGCGGCATCAATCACGACACGCTCTGTTGCGCCCTCAATGATCCTCAAAAAGCTGGCGGCATCCTCGAAACCGAGCCAGTTGGCGAAAGCCCTGCGTGAGCTCGGGCGCATCGAGCGATCCCTGTTTATGATCGAATGGTATTCAACCCGGCACTTCGCCGGCGATGTCAAGCCGGTCTTAACAAAGGAGAATCCGCCCACAAGCTCAAGCGGGCCGTTTTCTTCCATGAGCGCGGCGAAATCCGCGACCGATCGTTCGAAAGTCAGGCATTCCGTGCCTCGGGCCTCAACCTTGTCGTCAGCGCCATCGTCCACTGGAATACCGTTTATCTCAGCCGTGCCGTAGCCCATCTGCGTCAAAGTGGTCGAACTATCCCCGACATATTGCTCAAGCATGTCTCGCCACTCAGCTGGGAGCACATAAATCTCACCGGCATCTATTCCTGGGACACCGAGCAGCAGATGCCCGAAGGCTTCAGGCCATTGCGACTTCCTGGAAGAATCCTCCGCGCTGCATGACGTTCCCGCTCCGTTCGGTCTTAGCGTACGATTTCGAGCAGCTCTTGTTCTGACCCCAAGTTTCATGCGGGAGATCGCAGACGGAAAACATATCACCTGCAGAGTGATCGACACGGATCAATATCGCCGTCTGGTCGCGCAATGCTTCGAAAGCGGCCGAGACATCGGGTTAGCGATCGTCGCCGCAGGTTTGGCCGAGACCTTGTTCCGGTATCTTCCACGGCAGCACGGCATGAACCTGGGCGAGTATGTCGAAACGGAACAGCGGGCGAAGGCGGCAAACGCTGGCATGTGGTCCGCCGAGATATTGAAACCTTCCGAGTTCCGGCGAGCAAGCAAACCAGCTGCCCCCGGCCGCTCGTAACCAGGTGGTCTCGAAACTGTGGTGCGCGTTTTTTGTCGGCCGAATCCCGTGAGGCCAGATCGAGGTGCCGGCGACGTTCAATCAGCGAGCCTTTTGGGGGCGTGATTGTGCGACGATCGGGAGGGTTGAAAGCTATATCGGCGCACGTATTCCTCTCAATGGGTTGCTCAGAATGCTCGTTCGCATGGCGCCGGCTTACGGCAAAGCCAGCTCGCAATAAATTTCCCCGCCTGCGGCTTCCTCGCGCAGCAAAATTTACCGCGATCAGGCCTCCTCCGCTCCGCTGCGGCCCTTCGGGTGCAGTGCACCTTACCGCCATGCTTTGTGAACGATCATCGCAACCCAAAAAGAGGAACACTACCATGACCAACAAGCTCACCAACTTCATCCAGTCGACAGCGACGACATCGCAAACGCGAAAGGCACCGGCCGGATTTCCACCCTCACCCACGACATCGAGATCTCGGCAGTGCCCTTTCACTCGAACAACGCAAAAGCGCCGACGCACCGGATCTTCGGAAAATCCCCCAGGGGTTTCGAGCTCGAGGTCGGCGGCATCTGGCAAGGCACAAATGCCAACGGCGAAACGAAATTCACGCTCTCGATCAAGGAGATCAAATTCAACGCTAACTCGGCCGCTTCGCCAACCAGGACGATCATTCGCTGCAAGCAATCATTCCTTGGCAGGCCAAGGACTGAATGGCGCAAAAAAAGCCCCCGAAAGGGGCTTCTAACTTTCAACGCCGGCGGAACGCCGACTAGTTTTTCTTCATTCCTCTGGCTACGCCTTCCAGGTGCTTGACCATGCCAAGCAAGTTCGAGGCGGTCTCGTCCGGAAGCTCGCAAATACGATGAATTAGCTCGATGCGGTCTTTCGCGCCTTCTGGCGTATCGCCAAAAAGTGTGGCGCGACGTAAGCGAGAAGATCTGCTGGCTTCAGCCCCAGAAGCTCTGTCAGGACAATCAGCGCGAGACGTCGAGCGACGACATAGAGCGCTCATAACGGCCCCACACCTGCCCTGTGATACCCAGGAGTACGGCGAAATCATATTGTGAGATGTCGCGACTGTCGCGTACCGTGCGCAGATATTCGCCAATGCGGCGCTCAATCTCGGGTAACGAGAGAACGCCTTCAAAGCCAGGCTTGCGATAAATAGTGGTGGCTCGACTGCTTTCGGCAGCCCCCGCCCCTTTCTTCGCCTGCTTTAGCGCTTTGGCTCGAAAACGGGCACAAGCCCATATTTCTTCGCGTAGGCGCGAACTGCTTCCGGAGGCTGGTTTTCGTCTTGCTCGTTGAAAACGTCGTCGCTTTCCACGCGGGATTCCTTAGATGAAATTGTTCACGTTTGGAGACTTCAAGAGGAGTTGATTTTGCGAGGTCTATAGAGTCTCCAAGCCAACGTCGATTCCCCCGACACCATAATATCTAAAAAAGATGTGAAAACAAGGCTAATAAAGAGGCACGTTAGCCCTAATAGCCCTCTTTTCTAAGAAACTCGTCCAGCGCCTCGCGTACAATATTTGTCTGTTTGACCTTGCTTTCGAATGACGCCCTCGCGAGCCGGTCTCTCAACCTCTTTCTAGCGAAACGCTGAGAACGTAATCACCCTTCTGGGCCGCAACGCCTTCAATGCCCGCAGCCCCCCGCGTTCATTTTGAGTTTTTGTCGCTGGCGTCTTGGAGCATCCGCTTTCGGCGACGTGATTGCAGGCTCAACCGGCCGAGCTGGTAGAGTTTCGGAAACGGCCTCGGCAACGCCGCTATCTGCTCCGTTAATTTCCGTCACAGCAGCCGGCTCGGGCTCGGGAAGAGGCACAGTCGTCTCGACC
>NZ_CP048639.1 GCF_010669145.1 Rhizobium oryzihabitans | reverse complement strand
GATCATGGAGGACGATTACGACAGCGAATTCCATTATGCCGGCAAGCCGACGGCCTGCGTGCAGGGTCTCGATCCGCACGACCGGACGATCTATATCGGCACCTTCACCAAGTCGCTGTTTCCGGTCTGCGGATCGGTTATGTCGTGCTGCCGCCGCAGCTTTGTGAAGCCGATGACCGTCGCACGCACATTGCTGGATGGACATACGGCGCCCATGGCGCAATTGACGCTTGCCGCTTCATGAAGGCGGGCATTTCGGCGCGCACGTCCGCAGCATGCGCGGCATCTATGCCGAAGCCCGACGTGCTGGCCGGCCAAGTGGCAGACACCTGGCGGATTTCATCGAGCGCGCGCATTCCGGCCGGCGGCCTGCAGATGCCGTGCGTCCTGACCGCCGATCTATCCGAGCGCGCGGCCATCGATGCCGCGCGACGAGTGGGGATCGACATCCTCGGCCTGTCGGCGCTCCATGCTGCCAACGATCCGCAAGCCGGCTTCCTGATGGGCTTTGCCGCCTACACGCCGGCCGAGATCGAGGTGGCTGTCAGGAGGTTGGCGGAGGCGTTCCGGACGATAACGCGCGAATGACCGGATGGATTGAGTATATCACCGCAATACAACAAGCGTATGGAGACCATTCGATTCCGGCCCGAGCCGCAAAAAGGAAAACATGCTAAAGTCATCGCGCAGGATTTCATGCGACTGGACGCCCTTGAAATCGTCAGTCCCCTTTATCGCGAGCTCGTGGAACTCACACGGCGGCCGGCTTCAATGCCGGCCGGTATAAAAGGAGGAGTTCTGCGGCGGCAGTTGCCGGCGAGAATGGCGTCGGCGATCTTCTCGCCGATCATGATCGTTGGCGCATTGGTATTGCCCGTCGTCAGCGCCGGCATCAGTGACGCATCGGCGATGCGCAACCCCGCTCACGCCGTGTACGCAGCCGTCTTGATCGGTCACAGCCATCTCGTCGTGCCCATCCGGCAGGTCGCGACGGGTGGTAAGCGGTTCCGGCATTTCTGACGAATCCAGGCAGCAAGATCCTTGTCGGAAGAAATGTCAGCGCTGGGCGTGACCTCCCGTCCGCGAAGCGGATCCACGACTTCTGGCGGATGATCTCCGCGTGTCTTTTTCACACCCTCGATCATCTCGTTGAGATCGGCATCCTCGGTCAAGAAGCGATCTCGATTTTCGGGGCGGCCTTCGGATCGGCAGAGCGGAGCGAGACGCGACCGCGGCTCTTGGGACGCATGACACTGGTGAAATACTGAAAGCCGTCGAGCACCCTCGCCTCGCACGATAGAATTCGCCGATCATCGGAGGAATTCGTGCTCAATGTTCGGATAGGACACCGTGTCATTGCCACGGAAAAATGCTCCGACTTCGAAATAGTTGCTCGCGCCGAGCCCGGCCGTTGGTCAACAGCCAGCGCAACGCCGACGCAAAGGCCGCCCCAATTTCGAGAGCTGTTTTGTCGGCGACACGACTTGGTTGTCGTATACTGGATAGCCACGCGACATGGTCCTGGAGATCCCGGCCAACACGGGTAGATGGACCCTGCACGCGATGTCATGCGCCTTGAGCGTATCGGTATCGCCGATGCCGGAGAGCATCAGTATCTTGGAGTATCGAACGCACCGGCGCTCAGCACAACTTCCTTTCCGGCCATCGCCTTTTTCACGACACCGCCAATCTCGTATTCGACACCCTGTATTGTGCTGCCATCCATGATCAGCCGCGTCACGGTCGCACCGGTCACGATGGCGAGATTTGCGCCGCCCTCGGCCGGACGCAGATAGGCAACTGCCGTGCTCTCGCGGACGCCGTTGCGAACCGAGGCTTGGGCGCGGTTGACGCCCTCCTGCTGGAAGCCGTTTTGGTCGGTGCTGAGCGGCAGGCCGAAATCCTGCCTGCAGCAAGAAAGGCCTCGTAGAGCGGGTTTTCGGCACGGCATTGGTGCACATGCAGCGGGCCAGTCGCACCACGGTATTCGTTACCGCCCTTCTCGAAGGTTTCCATCTTCTTGAAGTAAGGCAGGACATGCGCATAGGACCACTTCGGCAATCCCTCGCCGCCCAACCTTCGTAATCGAGCGGTGTTGCCCCCGCACGAAAACCATGCCGTTGATAGATGACGAGCCGCCCAGCACCCGCGCCGCGATGCTGGTCGCTTATTCGCCCATTCAGTCCGGGCTCGGGCTCGCTCTTGTAGGCCAGTTGTTACTTCGTGCTTTCGAGTGGCAGGCCCAGTGCCGCCGGCATCCGCATGATGATCGAGCCGTCGCGTGGTCCCGCCTCGAGCAGCAGCACGCTGCGCGTGCCGTCCTCGGTCAGGCGGTTGGCGACCACGCAGCCGGCCGACCCCGCGCCGACGACGATATAGTCGTAGTTTGAGTTCTTCCCCATATCCGTCATTGCCTACCTCAATTGCATCCAGATCGTCTTGAACTGGAGATACTGGTCATGCGCCAGCATGGATTTTTCGCGCCCGCCAAAGCCCGACTGCTTGTAACCGCCGAATGGCACGGCCTGATCGCCTTCCGAGAAGCAGTTGACCGAGACCGTTCCGGCGCGGATGGCGCGGGAGACCTTATGGGCGATGTGCAGATTGTTGGTATAGAGCTGCGCGGCCAGACCATATTTCGTGTCGTTCGCGATCGCGACCGCTTCCTCGACGTCATTGAACGTGATGGTCGACAGCACGGGGCCGAAAATTTCCTCCTGGGCAATGGTCATGCTGTTGGCGACGCCATCGAACACGGTCGGCTCGATGAAGTAGCCGCCGGTCTGTTCGAGGATACGGTTGCCACCGAGCGCGACCAACGCGCCCTCGCGCTTGCCGGCCTCGATATAGCCCAACACCCGCTCCATGTGCTTCTGCTCGATCATGGCGCCCATCTTGGTGTCTTCAGCAAAGGGATCGCCAACCTTCCACGTCTTGAAATTCTCGATGACGGCTTCGAGCAGACGGTCCTTCATGCCGGCATGAACCAGCAGCCGAGAGCCTGCACTGCAGTTCTCGCCTG
Source organism: Rhizobium oryzihabitans (assembly GCF_010669145.1). Lineage (NCBI taxonomy): Bacteria > Pseudomonadati > Pseudomonadota > Alphaproteobacteria > Hyphomicrobiales > Rhizobiaceae > Rhizobium > Rhizobium oryzihabitans. The sequence continues at coordinate 61,770 of NZ_CP048639.1, read as the reverse complement.
GGAGAACAGGATGCCAAGAGCGATCTGTTCCACGACAGGACCTAGATCGTCGATATCGTCCATGACGATGACAGGGCTCTTGCCCCCCAGTTCCAGCAGCACGCGCTTGAGATTGGATTCAGCGGCATATTTGAGGAAATAGCCACCCACTTCCGTCGAACCTGTGAAGCTCAGGCAATCGACGTCGCGATGGCGGCCGAGCGCCTGTCCGGATGTCTCGCCATAGCCTGGCAGGACATTTATCACACCATCGGGGATGCCGGCCTCTGCCGCAAGGGCGGCAAGCCTGAGGCCGTGAGCGGCGTCTGCTCGGCCGGCTTGATCACGATGGAGTTGCCGCCAGCAAGCACCGGACCGATCTTCACCGCGGTAATCGCGAGGGGGAAGTTCCAGGGATGACAGCGCCGACGACGCCGATGGGCTCGCGAACCACCATCGAGACGATATCGGCGGAGGTGGGCGAAACGGCGTCATAAATCTTGTCTATCGCCTCGGCATGCCAGCGCAGCGTGGCAATCGCGTCCGGCACGTCGGCATTGAGCGCATCGAGGACAGGCTTGCCTGTGTCGAGGCATTCGAGGACGGCGAACTCTTCCTGATGCTTCTCGACCAGATCGGCAAGCCGCAGCAAGGCGACTTTGCGATCGCGCGGAGCGAGATTGCGCCAACTGCCCTTGTTGAAGGCGGAGCGTGCAGCCGCAACGGCGCGATCCACGTCCTCACGGTCGGTTTCGGCGACCGAGGCAACGACCTTGCCGGTGGCCGGGTTGATTGTATCGAAGGACTTGCCGCTGGCGGAATCGACAAAGCGGCCATCGATGAACGCCTTCGTTTCCGGTCTAATGGTTTCGGCCAGCCGGGCGAGCTCTTGAGCGGTGGACGACATGCTTGTTCCTTTCTTCTTGATGATTCAGCGCGGTCAGGTGCCCTTGGCGTCGAGGAAGCGGCGCGCAATGAGGGTGAGCATGATCGATCCGATACCGATGCAGACGAATATGGCATTGACGGAGGGAGTGAAGCCGAACCGCATCTGGTTCCACACCCAGACCGGCAGCGTCGGCTGCGTTCCGGTCAGGAAGAGCGAGACCACCACCTCGTCCACCGACAGCGTGAAACCGAGCAACGCCCCACCGATGATCGAGCCGCGCACCAGTGGCAACACGACATGCCAAACCGTTTTGGCGTAGGACGCGCCGAGATCGGACGATGCTTCGACCAAGGCAGGATCCAGCCGTCTGAGCCGGCTGAGTACCGTCAGCATGATGACCGGCATGACGAATGTGGAATGCCCGAGCACGACGCGCGGAATACCTGTCGGGATGCGAAGCAACTGGAAAGCAAGCACAAGCGTGATGCCTAGCACTACACCCGGCATGGCGACCGGCAGCGTCAGCAATTGCTCCGAAAGCTTCCCGAAGGAAAGCCTTGCATAGGCGAGCAGGATAGCAAATCCCGTTCCGGCGGCGATCGAGATCAACAGAACCAGAAGCCCGACATAGAGCGACCGGTTGAGCGCCGCAAGCAGCGCTGTGTTGCTCAGTACCTCCTGATACCAGCGGAACGTCATGCCGCTTAGCGGGAACACCTGCACCGTCGCGTCGTTGAAAGAGAATATCGCGATGATTGCGAGTGGCGCATAGAGAAAAAGATAGGGCAGACAGAACAGCGCAAAGGCGAGCCAACGGAACAAAATGTTGCCGGCACTCCTGGCGCCTGCCGGTACTGACAGCATCCCACCCGTCTCGCCGGTCAGGATACCGGGCACGCGCGCTGTCCTGAACATGATGGCGAGAACGACGGCGACCGTCACAAGCAGCATCAATGCGAGCGCCGCGCCATAGGCCAGTTGCCGACAATGCCGAACTGCGAGGCGATGACCATTCCGAGCATCGTCCCATCCAGTCCGCCGACCATCGACGGCGTGATGTAGTCGCCGACCGCCATGAGGAAGGCGAGCGCCACGCCCACCGAAGTGCCGGGACGCGACAGCGGCCATACGACGGTGAAGAAAGCCTGAAGCCGCTTGCGCCGCAATCGTTGGCCGCCTCCGTCAGGCTGGGCGGAATGCGGTCGATCGCTGAATATGCAGCGACGAAGATGAAGGGGATTGAGACATATACGAAGGTGAGGAAGACGGCGAAGGAATTGTAGAGCAGCGCCGAACTCGGCTCCGAGATCAGACCCATCCGCAACAGGAAGGCGTTGAGCACGCCGCTCTCGCCGAGGATCACCCGCCAGGCGAAAACACGCATCAGCAGGCTGATCCAGAGCGGGATGACGACCAGCATGACCGACAGGAACCGGCCGCGCTCAAGAATGCGCGCTGCGTAATAGGCCATCGGATAGGCGATCAGCGTAGCAATCGCCGTGGCCAGCAGGGCGGTCGCCACTGTCCGCCAGAGCAGAACCCAGACGCCTGACGATTCCCACGCGCGCGCAAAATTCTGCAGCGTCAGATCGAAATTGGTCACGCCGTTCTTCGAGGTGAGCAGGCTGACGCCGATCAGCAGGATATTCGGCAGGACCACGAGCAGGGCAAGCCAGGCATAAAGCGACATTCGCGCGAGAATGCCGCACAGCACGGCTGGGACAGCGCTCCCAGTGTTCGGGTTTGCGCGCGATGCAAGGGCGACGTCAGTCATCAAGCACCACACAGTCTTCCGGCTTGAAGGACAGCCAAACCGGCTGGCCATGCTCAAGGATTGCACCACGCCGCGCCGGCGCAAAGGCGATGAAATCCTGGTCGCGGCAACGGACCTTCACCTCGCAAGTATGGCCAAGAAACAGAACGTCGGAGACATGGCCTTTAAGCGCGACACCTTCGGGGCACGGCCGATCGGCGGAGTTATGGTCAGCGCCTCGAACCGCAGGCCAAGGCTTATCGCGCCGGGTCGGCGGACCGCCGCCATGCCGAAGCTTTCGCCACACACCGAGACCACCGAGGAATCCGCCGAACCCGCCGCCTCTGCGGCGATCAGGTTGGACTTGCCAATGAACTGGGCGACGAAGCGACTGTTGGCGCATAATAGATCTCGCCTGGACTGTCGAGCTGTTGAATGCTGCCGGCATTGACTATGGCGACGCGGTTCGACATCGACAACGCCTCGCTCTGGTCATGGGTAACATAGATGAAGGTAATGCCGATCTTACGCTGCAGGTCGACCAGCACATGCTGCATCTGCTGCCGCAGATTGAGATCGAGCGCGGACAGCGGCTCGTCGAGCAAAAGCACCCTGGGGCGGCCAACAAAGGCACGGGCCAGAGCCACGCGCTGGCGCTGGCCGCCACTGACTTGATGCGGCAGGCGCTCCGCCATCTTGTCCATCGCCACCATTTCCAGCGCCTCGGCGACACGTCGACTGCGCTCGGCCTTGTCGACCCCTGCCATCCTCAATGGATATTCGACATTCTGCCGCAACGTCATATGCGGGAACAGCGCATAGGACTGGAACACGGTATTGACGTTCCGCCGGTGCGGCGGAACGTCGGTTACATCCTGGCCATCGAGAAAGATGCGGCCGGAATCGGCCTGCTCGAAGCCAGCGATGAGGCGCAGCGCGGTCGTCTTGCCCGAACCGCTGGGCCCGAGGATCGAGAAAAACTCACCTCGCTCGATTGAAAATTCATCGATCTCAAGCGCTGGAGTCGCAGCTCCGGGATAGCGCTTGACGACATTCTCGAACCGGATGATTGCATCGTTACGTGCAGGCATGTCAGTTACCCCACCCGGAAACTAGAGGGTTCCAGCCTTGAAGTCGTTCCACATCTGGACGCGACGATCGACGCTTTCAGGCGCCTTGAAGAAAACCATCTTCTCCCAGAAACTGGGCTGATTCTGATCGATGATGTTGGTCTTGGCGAGGATATCGTCCTTCACACCACCCTGTCTGGCGCCCTCGTCGGTCAGTACGCCGTTGTTGAGTGACAAGGAGATGAAGCGGACTGCCATTCCAGCGTCAGGTTGTCGTTGAGGAACTGATAGACTTCCGGACGATCGCCATGCGGGTCAAAACCGCATTGTCGATCCAGGTCGGCGTACCTTCCTTGGGGAAGGTGTACTTGAAGTTCATACCCTTGCGCTGGAGATTAAAGACGATGGAAACGTTATTGCAGTAACCGATGACCGCGTCACCGGCCGCATAGATCGCCGCGGCGTCGTTGAAGCCGCGCGCGATGGTACGGACCTGTGGACGAAGGGCGGCGAGCACTTGGGCGCACCTGGCGAAGTCTTCGTCCGAAAGATTGAAGGGATCCGCAACGCCAGCCTGCAGCGCGATCATCGGAAGGTGATATAGGCATCATCGAACAGATTGACTTTGCCGGCATGCTTTTCGTCCCAGAGCGCGGCCCAGCTGTCGGTGCCTTCGGTGACGACATCCGCGTTGAACATCAACGGCTGCGTTCCCCAACTATAGGGTACACCATAGAGATCGCCATCGACCGTGTTGCGTTCCTGATATTTGAGGCCGGGCGTTATGTTGACCGCATTGGGGAGCTTGGAAGCGTCAATCGGCACAATGAGGCCAGCTTCCTTGAAGCGCGGAATGGAACCCGACTCGAAATAGAGTACGTCGGCCTGGATCGCGCCCGACTGGGTCTGGGCAAAAATCTCGTCATTGGAGCCGGCACGAACGACATTGACCTTGACGCCGGTCGCCTTGCTCCATTCCGCGATCCATGCGTCCTCGTGATATGTTTCCCAGGTAATGATCGTAATTTCCGATGCTGCACGCGCATCGCGAATGAAGGCGGGCGCTGCGAGCGCTGCCGTTCCTGCCGCAGCCGCCGCCAGAAAGCCACGCCGCCCTATTTTCAAATCCGTAAAATTCTCCATCACTTCCCTCTTTCGGTTCCCTGATTATTGCCGGCGCCATGGAGCGCCGGGCTGAAGGCGAGCTGCCGAGCACGTCTTCAGATCCTGCCTCCGCACGACCTTCGGAAAAGCGGCTCTTGCGTTTCGCTTTCGCATACTACACATCGCCTGCGCAACAGATTTCTGACGAGCTCGTCGAAAATCTCGCGCACAGCGGCGTGCGAACCTCCGGCAGGTCGCGCAACTGAAGTCCGATTGCAGTGGTAGTTTCGAAATGACGGCGATAAGCCCATCCTCCCTCTCCTCCAAAGGCCAGCCCGCGGCAGAGGAAGCCCAGGACACCGCGTTCTGAGTCTGCAGGAAATCCAAGCCCTGGCCACGCGCATCCTCGTCAGACACGGGCTCACGGAACCGCATGCCGATGCGCTGGCAGACGTCATCACCGCCGCTGAACGTGACGAATGCGCGTCACATGGCACTTATCGCCTCGCCGGCTGGTGCGGACCATCGCCGCCGGCAAGGTCAATGTTGCTGCCAAGCCGAAAATCCAATCAGATCAATCCGCCATCGTCAGGGTCGATGCCGATATGGGCTTCTCCTCGCTTGCCTTCACGATGGGGATCGACGCCTTGACGGAAAGAGCTCGGAGCCACGGCGTTGCCGCCATGGCGATCAATCGCTGCTTTCATTTCACCGCACTCTGGCCGGAGGTCGAGGCTCTCGCCGAGCGGGGCCTCGTATCGCTCGCCATGACGCCGAGCCACAGTTGGGTCGCGCCAAACGGCGGCCGGACGCCGCTGTTCGGCACCAATCCACTCGCCTTCGGCTGGCCTCGGCCGGGACACCTGCCCTACATCTTCGACTTCGCGACCAGCGTCGTCGCGCGCGGCGAGATCGAACTTCATCGCCAGCGCAATCAGCCGATTCCCTATGGCTGGGCTCTCGATCGGCAGGGAAATCCGACCAACGACCCGATTGAGGCCATGGCCGGCGCGCAGATGACATTCGGCGGCCACAAGGGTTCAGCGCTTTCAACCATGATCGAGCTTCTCGCAGGCCCGCTGGTCGGAGATATGACAAGCCCGCAATCCCAGGCTTTCGATGATGGCGACGGCGGCGCCCCCTGCCATGGTGAACTGATCATCGCACTGTCGCCCGACATGTTCATGGGCACGGAACGCGACAGGCATTTCAAAAGCGCCGAACGGCTGCTTGAGGCGATTCCAGCTCAGGGCGCCCGACTACCCTCGTCACGGCGCTTCGCCGCCAGGGCGCGCACAACGCGCGACGGAGTCCGCATCTCCGGCACCCAATATGACATTCTGATGCAACTGCTTGCGCAAGACGCAGCCGCCAATCTTAAGGAAAGACCATGAAAATCACCGGGGTGGACATCTACAAGTATACCGTCGGCTATGCCCACGGAACATACGTCATGTCTGGAGACCGTGTCGCGGCCACGGAAGACGGCACGGTCATCCGCATCCGCACCGACCAGGGTCTCGAAGGCTGGGGCGAGATCACGACACTCGGCAAGATCTACCTGCCGACCTTTCCAGATGGCATTCGGATCGCGCTGAAGGACCTCTCGGAGGCGCTGATCGGTACAGATCCAACCAATATCGGAATGGTCAACCGCATCATGGCCGGCACGTTGATGGGGCAGGAATTCGCCAAGAGCCCGATCGACATCGCTTGCTGGGATATTCTTGGCAAATCGCTCGGCCGGCCGATCTCGGCGCTGATCGGCGGCGTACTCAACGACCGCTTTCCAATCTACGAGGCAGTGCCGCTGGCCGCGCCTGAATCCATGGGCGAGTTCATTCGCGAACGGCGGGCCGCCGGCATCAATCGCTTCCAGCTCAAGGTCGGCAACAACCCCATGGATGATATTGCGCGGACCCGCGCCAGCGTGGAAGCTGGCGATTCCGAGACGATCATCGTGGCCGATTCCAACGGCGGCTGGTCGCTTGCGTCAGCGAAGCTCGCACTCCAAGGCATGGCCGGCCTCGCAGTCTATGTCGAGCAACCCTGCCGCTCGACGGCCGATTGCATCCTCGCGCATCGTGGATCAGCGCTTCCACTCGTTCTCGACGAGTCGATCGTCAACCACGACGAAATCTATCGCGCCAAGTATGAGGCCAACGCTGTATCGGTGAACCTCAAATTCGGCAAGCTTGGCGGCCTCACTAACACGATCAAAGCCCGCGACCTGCTACAGGAACTGAACATGGCGGTCTCGGTGGAGGACATGTGGGGCGGCGACATCATCACGGCCGCGACCAGCCATGTGGCGGCAACGACCCGGCCGGAATCGCTGCTGATGACTCCGTTCTTCAACGACTGGACGGACGGCCACGTTGCCAGCTATCTTCCACGCTCGTCAAACGGCTTCGGCTCCGCGCCGACCGGTCCCGGTCTCGGTATCGAGGTGGAGGTCGACAAGCTCGAACATCTGTTCACGGTGGGCCGCGCCTGAGAGCGAAAACCGGCCGACGCCGCCTGCGACGTCGGCCCCTTTTACTGTTCACCCACAGTTGCTTCTGTTGCGTCAGTCTGGTCGAGATGGAGAAGCGCCATTAGGCCAACCCGGATACGATCGATATGCATGCGCATGAAATCGGCCGCCTCTGCAAAACGCCGTTCCCGGCAGAGCCTTACGAGTTCCTTGTGTTCGCGGACGGCCCGCGCCCGATCGCCAGTAATGTTGGAGAGCTGAATTCGCGTGTGCCGGTCGCATTCGCCGAGGAGGTTCTGGACTGTACTGGTTATACGTGGGCTCCGCGCATGGGTATAAAGCAGCATGTGGAATTCGGAGTTCAGATCGTTCCAGCGGTCGATATCCAGCTTATCGATCGACGTTTCGTAACGGTCAAGGATTTTATCTAGCTTCTCGAAATCCGCGGGTGCGAGATGCGGCGCCGACCTTTCGAGTAAAAACGGCTCGAAAAGGATGCGCATGTTGAAGAGTTCTTCGACCTCCTCTGCACTTAGCTCTACGACCACGGCGCCGCGATGGGGCTGGATGCGCACGATCCCCTCGCTTTCGAGCAAGAGCAGGGCCTCGCGGATGGGTATGCGACTGATTCCGAATTCCTGCGCCAATTCCTCCTGACGCAACTGACGCCCCGGCGGAAAAACGCCCTCAAGGATCCGGCTTCGGATTTCCTCGGCAGCTGCGGTCGACATCGTCTTGTGCTTCAAGCTCTTGCTAACAGTCGCCACGCGGCATTCCTGCTTCACGCAGGTGCACATTTTATACAATGTGCAGAGCCAAATGCAAAGAGATGGCGACAACCGGCATGAGATCCAACTTCGCCCCAGTTTCGGGAAAGTCCTGAGTGTCAACCGGCGCCGAATATTGACCCTTAACAGGGCGCAAGCGCGTGGCCGCAAACGAGCCCTGGGAACACGAGCGCCGATGGCAATCCCGCAGGGCCCGAACCAGCGCTGGAGCATGGACTTCGTCTCGGTTGCGCTGGTCGACGGCAGGCGCTTCCGTATCCTGTATGTCCTCGACGAATTCAGCCGCGAGTGCCTTGCCACCGTGGTCGACAACTCGCTATCCGGCGAGCGTGTCGGCCGGGAACTGGATCGCATCGCGCTCACAACCGGTTACCCCTGCATGATCGTCTCGGACAACGGAACGGAGCTGACCTCGAACGCCATTGACCTGCCACTGAGAACTTCCTCCAGAATGGATTAGAGTCCGGCCCATTGAGGACGGACTTATGAAGAAGCAGCGATTTACGGAAGAGCAGATCATTGCGGTGCTGAAGGAGCAGGAGGCCGGAGCGAAAGCGGGCGATCTTTGCCGTAGGCACGGGATTTCCGAAGCGACCTTTTATAACTGGAAAGCTAAATACGGCGGCATGGAGGTATCTGAGGCCAAGCGCCTGAAGGCGCTGGAGGATGAGAACGCCAAGCTGAAGAAGCTGCTCGCCGAACAGATGCTGGATACAGCCGCACTCCGCGAACTTCTCTCAAAAAAATGGTAGGGCCTGCCGCCAAGCGTGACGCTGTCGCGCATCTGAAGGTCACGATGGGGCTTTCGGAACGGCGGGCCTGCCAGATTGTATGTGCCGACCGAAAGACGATCCGTTATCGATCCTCTCGACCGCCGGAGGTCGAGTTGCGAGCGAAGCTACGCGATCTGGCCAATGAGCGACGGCGGTTTGGCTACCGACGGCTGTTCATTCTGCTTCGGCGCGATGGGGAACCGTCCGGTGTCAATCGCATCTATCGGCTCTATCGCGAGGAAGGTCTCTGCGTGCGCAAACGCAAAGCCAGGCGTCGTGCTGTTGGCACGCGTGCGCCGATCCTCGTCGAAGCAAAAGCGAATGCTCGCTGGTCGCTGGATTTCGTCCACGATCAGTTCGCCTGCGGCAAACGCTTTCGCATCCTCAATGTGGTCGACGATGTCACACGCGAATGCCTGGCGGCGATCCCGGACACATCTATCTCTGGTCGCCGTGTCGCGAGGGAACTGACGACGCTTGTCGAGCGAAGGGGCAAGCCCGGCATGATTGTTTCAGACAACGGGACCGAACTGACCTCGAATGCCATCCTTGCTTGGTCGAAGGATCACAAGGTCGAGTGGCACTACATCGCGCCGGGAAGACCGATGCAAAATGGCTATGTCGAGAGCTTCAACGGCCGCATGCGCGACGAGCTGCTCAACGAGAGCCTGTTCTTCGGTCTCGATCATGCTCGCAGCGCCATTGCGGAATGGGCCGGCGACTACAACAATTTCCGGCCGCACTCATCGCTCGGATACCAGACCCCAGCGGACTATGCCGGGATCATCGCCGCAACCGGCTCCAACGCTACGCAATGTGGAAGCTCCGCGTTTCCGCCGGTTGCTCCCACCCCGCCATTTGGCTTATCAAAAAAACGCCGACGCTCTAATCGCAGCCGGATGAAACTTCAGTGGCAGGTCAAGCTTGCTTGTACTCGGCGGGGCTGAACCATGGCCGGTGAACAATCTTCCCCTGCGTCTTATACGGCGGCGACAGGTCGGGAAGATGCTGGAGCCATTTATGGCGAATGGCGGTTTTCAGGACCTGCCGGAGCGTGCCCACCTCGTCATGCAAGGTGCTGCGTGCCGGTGCCCTCCCCGTCGTGGACGTGGCAATGCGCTGCACGCGATAATCCTGAACTGTACCGGCATTGATTTCCGAGACGCCCATCTTGCCGAAGAACGGCACCAGATGGAGCCGCAGGCGGATGCTGTGACCCTCCACCCATTTGGGGCTGCGCTCCCCCTCGGTGATGGCCGCATATTCCTGCTCGAACTTCTTGGCGGCTTCCGCGAAGGTGGTTTCGGTCTTCAAAATACCCGCCGCCGATTTCCCGCGCAAACCGAGAAGCCAGTCTTCTGCAAAAGCCTTGGCCTGCTCCAAGCCGGTTTCCTTGGTGCTCACACGATACTGACGGCCCTTTATGGACGTAGAGCAATGCCAGACGCGGCCCCGCGCCGGTAAATCTGCACCAATCCTCCGAGGATTTCATGGCTTGGCATGCTGCCCTCCCATTTCGCTTATTGCTCGATATGGGAAGAGGGAATCACACCATCAAGCCTCCCGTCAAACGGGTGGGGTGTGTTTGTGCTGACTGTGTGCTAGGTCCAAAAACGACTTCAGCCTCCCGAAGGAGGCCGATTAAAGTCTTGATAGTCTTTAAGAAACTTGGTTGCGGGGGCAGGATTTGAACCTGCGGCCTTCAGGTTATGAGCCTGACGAGCTACCGGGCTGCTCCACCCCGCGTTATTGTTTATGCATTGCAAAAGGGCCGCTTTGAGGGCGGCCCGATTTCGGCTTGGGCCGAGGCTTGTTATGAGAAGATTTGATTGCCTTTAGCAGACCTGGCAGCGACCTACTCTCCCGCGTCTTGAGACGAAGTACCATTGGCGCTGGGGCGTTTCACGGCCGTGTTCGGAATGGGAACGGGTGCAGCCACCCCGCCATGACCACCAGGTCGGCTAAGGGCAATCTTTTGAGAAGCTGGTAGAAGGCTCGAGCCTTCGTTTGTCTTAATTTTGTGAACACGTCTTTGATCTTTGGCCTGGCGTTTCGGAGCGAATCTCCGCAAGGCCAGAGGCCGTCGCGCCTGATGGCGCGGCCCGTCCGGAGCGCTTTGGCGCGTCAGGACAGAAGATCAGCATCATCAGTGCAGCTATGCTGCGCCGATGAGCATGAACAATGAGAACGATCAAGCCAATCGAGCTATTAGTACCGGTAAGCTTCACACATTGCTGCGCTTCCACACCCGGCCTATCAACGTGGTCGTCTTCCACGGCTCTCAAGGGAATACTCGTTTTCAGGTTGGTTTCCCGCTTAGATGCCTTCAGCGGTTATCCATTCCATATATAGCTACCCTGCTATGCCCTTGGCAGGACAACAGGTCCACCAGAGATATGTCCATCCCGGTCCTCTCGTACTAGGGACAGATCCTGTCAATATTCCTACACCCACGGCAGATAGGGACCGAACTGTCTCACGACGTTCTGAACCCAGCTCACGTACCGCTTTAATTGGCGAACAGCCAAACCCTTGGGACCTGCTCCAGCCCCAGGATGCGATGAGCCGACATCGAGGTGCCAAACAACCCCGTCGATATGGACTCTTGGGGGTCATCAGCCTGTTATCCCCGGCGTACCTTTTATCCGTTGAGCGATGGCCCTTCCACGCGGGACCACCGGATCACTATGACCGACTTTCGTCTCTGCTCGACTTGTCAGTCTCGCAGTCAGGCGGGCTTATGCCATTGCACTCGACGACCGATTTCCGACCGGTCTGAGCCCACCATCGCGCGCCTCCGTTACTCTTTCGGAGGCGACCGCCCCAGTCAAACTACCCACCATACACGGTCCCGGATCCGGATAACGGACCGCGGTTAGACATCCATGACGATAAGGGTGGTATTTCAAGGATGGCTCCACAGAAACTGGCGTCCCTGCTTCAAAGCCTACCACCTATCCTACACATGCCTTGGCGAATGCCAGTGTAAAGCTATAGTAAAGGTGCACGGGGTCTTTCCGTCTGACCGCAGGAACCCCGCATCTTCACGGGGAATTCAATTTCACTGAGTCTATGTTGGAGACAGCGGGGAAGTCGTTACGCCATTCGTGCAGGTCGGAACTTACCCGACAAGGAATTTCGCTACCTTAGGACCGTTATAGTTACGGCCGCCGTTTACTGGGGCTTCAGTTCAGAGCTTGCACCCCTCCCTTTAACCTTCCAGCACCGGGCAGGCGTCAGACCCTATACGTCGTATTGCTACTTCGCAGAGCCCTGTGTTTTTGATAAACAGTCGCTACCCCCTGGTCTGTGCCACCCCATCATACTTGCGTACAAAAGGGTCACGCTTCTTCCGAAGTTACGCGTGCAATTTGCCGAGTTCCTTCAACATAGTTCTCTCAAGCGCCTTGGTATACTCTACCTGACCACCTGTGTCGGTTTCGGGTACGGTCTATACGGTGGAGCTATTTCCTGGAACCTCTTCGCCGCCCAACCAATCCAATAAGGTTGAACAACACACGAGATCCGTCACTACCACCAGGCCCACGAATATTAACGTGGTTCCCATCGACTACGCGTGTCCGCCTCGTCTTAGGGGCCGGCTAACCCTGCTCAGATTAACTTTAAGCAGGAACCCTTGGTCTTTCGGCGAGGGAGTCTCTCACTCCCTTTATCGTTACTCATGTCAACATTCGCACTTCCGATATCTCCAGCAGCCCTCACGGGTCCGCCTTCACAGACTTACGGAACGCTCCGCTACCACTTGCATTGCTGCAAATCCTCAGCTTCGGTGCATGGCTTTAGCCCCGTTACATTTTCGGCGCAAAGACCCTTATTTAGACCAGTGAGCTGTTACGCTTTCTTTAAATGATGGCTGCTTCTAAGCCAACATCCTGGTTGTTTTGGGATCCTCACATCCTTTCCCACTTAGCCATGACTTGGGGACCTTAGCTGGAGGTCAGGGTTGTTGCCCTTTTCACGACGGACGTTAGCACCCGCCGTGTGTCTGCCGACTAGTACTCCTCGGTATTCGGAGTTTGGTTAGGATCAGTAAGACGGTGAGTCCCCATAGCCCATCCAGTGCTCTACCCCCGAGGGTATTCGGTCGACGCTCTACCTAAATAGATTTCGCGGAGAACCAGCTATTTCCGAGTTTGATTGGCCTTTCACCCCTAGCCACAAGTCATCCCGAACTATTGCAACAGTTATGGGTTCGGCCCTCCAGTTGGTGTTACCCAACCTTCAGCCTGCTCATGGCTAGATCACTCGGTTTCGGGTCTAATGCAACTAACTCAATCGCCCTATTCAGACTCGCTTTCGCTGCGCCTACACCTACCGGCTTAAGCTTGCTAGTTACACTAAGTCGTTGACCCATTATACAAAAGGTACGCCGTCACCCTTGCGGGCTCCGACTGTTTGTAGGCATCCGGTTTCAGGTTCTATTTCACTCCCCTTGTCGGGGTGCTTTTCACCTTTCCCTCACGGTACTTGTTCGCTATCGGTCATGCACGAGTACTTAGAGTCGGTCCGGAAAGTTATTCAGTTTGAACAGAGCCTTCTCAGCATGAGGCGAATGGATGCCAATTTGAGGAAGGCGAGTGCGTTGCGTGACATGTTTTCGAAGTCCTTGGCCAGCCTGCGGCAACGTCCCAGCCACGCGAAGGTCCTCTCAACCACCCAACGTCTCGGCAAGACCTCGAAGCCTTTGGCAGTATCGGAGCGCTTGACGATTTCGGTCGCAAGGCCCGGCATGGCCTTCTTCTGCCCCTTGGCAAAGACAGGTCCCTGATAGCCGCCATCGGCGAACAGCCTTTTCAGGAACGGGTACCTCCCAAACAGCGTCTTCAAGACCAGCACGCCACCGTCACGATCCTGGATGTCGGCCGGGTGAACCAGGGCATGAAGCAGCAGCCCTACCGTATCGACGAGGATGTGGCGCTTCTTGCCCTTGATCTTCTTGCCCGCATCATACCCGCTCGGGTCGATGCAGATCCCCCTTTTTCGGCGCTTTTAACGCTCTGGCTATCGATGATGCAGGCGGTGGGACTGGCCTCACGATCCATCGCCTCGCGGCATTTCACATAGAGTTCATCGTGAAGACGGCCGAGTGTGCCGTCCCAGTTCCAAAGGTCGAAATAGTCGAACAACGTGCTCTTGGCCGGCAGGTCTTTCGGAACGGCGCGCCACTGGCAGCCCGTGCTCAGCACATACAGCAGGCCGTTGACGACCTCGCGAACATTGACCTCACGTCGGCGCCCGCCACGCTTGGCTGGAGGGATCAACGGCTCCACCAGAGCCCATTCCGCATCCGTCAGATCACTCGGATAGCGCAATCCATCGCGCTTGTATTTTCCACGGTTCGCTGTCGTCCACATCGCTGCCTTGCCCGAAAAGAATCATCTCAAAGCCAGGGAATCATAACCGACTCAGATTACGCAACTTCTTTCCGGACCGACACTCAGGTTACAAAGATTTATAGTGACGGCAATATAAATTCGAACTCAGAATCGTAAGATCAGTCTTCGTGAAGATCGAATCCACGAATGAAATGACGAAAAGAAACGAAGGTGGCAAACATTGGATAATGAGATTCTGGCGCGCCCCTATCCGTTAAGACGGAACTATAACCTGTTCGTACTACCGATTTTCTTCCTGACGATTTCCGGCCTACTTATTGCCGTCTCAAACGCTCTGTCTGTTAGTGTCGAACGTGCCTATAGTGCACAAACGGCTTCGCTCCATGCCGCGCTGTTCGCGCCGATCTTGGGGAAAGCCAGACACTCGGAGATCGGAAGTGGAGGAAAAGTCAGCGACGCTGACCAGACAAGACAGGCTATCGAAACGGAAGCGAAGGAGCTTGACTTGCTCTGCGCAGTTGCTTTTACCGAAGACGGCAAGGTACTGGCGGCAACCAACGACACATCGTGCATGGCCTCAACGATAAGTCGCATCCCCGAAATATCTGACGGACAGACAGTCTTTCTCGAAGAAGATGGGCCCCCTGTGCATTGGACCGTGCTCAGCAGGGCGCCAGGTATGACAGGGTCTATGTCGGTCTACATCGCCACTTCCGAAAAGGCATCCGCCCGCGAAAAACTTCTCGACAACGATACGATTATTTGGATCGTTATCCTTGGCGTGCCTCTAATAGGAGCACTTTGCCTCTCCACGTATTTCGTCTCACGGGCACAAAATGAAATCGACACACGCACAAACGCCCTGAATGAGGCGCGAAAGTCGCTCGCACATTTTGTTTCCGACAGCACTGAGAAGCGCGTTAGTTCCGGGCGCTCGAGCGCCGAGCGCCTGGCTGCGTCCATCCTGGTCCTCGATATCAGAGACTTCTCCAGTTTTGTCGAACAGGCGAGCGCCGAAGAAGCCGCTGCCCTTGTGTCTGAGGTTGCAAGCCACAGCTTCGCGGCCATCCTCGAACACGGCGGCGATATTGATCGCCTCGTGGGTGACGGGCTTGTCGCCTGGTTCGAAGGATCAGAAAGAAAGACAAACGCCCTCAGGGCGTCGGAGGCAATTCTGACAAGTGTCTCACGGGCGAATTTGCCCAGAGGGATCGGCATAGGACTGCACGACGGCACTGTGATAGAGGCCGTGATCGGAACCGAAATTCGCAAGGATGCAACGATCCTCGGTTCGCCCGTCAACGTTACCGCGCGACTGTGTGCTGCGGCACTACCAGGTGAAATCGTGGCCTCCAGTGAATTTTTCGAGGTGGCGGCAGGGCACGAGTTCAACGTTTCGGCTAGAGGCTCACTTCTGCTGAAGGGTATCGCCAATCCTATCGAGACGATTCGGCTTTCGCTGATGAACCGACGCGTGCTTGTCTAACCCGGCAGTGGCTCAAGTTCGGTTCCGTCATCTTCAACGCCCAGTTTTTCCCGCAGTTCAGGCGTTTCATTCGGGCCTATTTGCTCCTCGCTATTCGAGTCGCTGACGAATGTTAGGGGGAGCATCGCATGCTTGCCTTGTCAACGGCGACCGTATTGACCACCAACGTCCTCAGACGCTCGCAATCGCCTGTTCAAGCAAAGACCGCACGTGCGCCGCGACCGTCTTCAGTTGCTGGTTTTCGATAGCCTGCATCGAGGCCACGGGGTCGATGGCGCTGACCATGATGGCGCCCCCCTCCAGCGATCGTACGATCACGTTGCAAGGCAGCATCGCGCCGACCTTCGGCTCGATCTTCATCGCCTCGAGGGCCATCTTCGGGTTGCACGCACCCAGGATGAGATAGTCCGGTATATCGACGTCGAGTTTCTTATTCATGGTCGCTCGTACGTCGATTTCAGTGAGGACACCGAACCCGTTGCTCGCGAGAGCCGCCTTCGTGGCTGCGACCACCTGATCAAATGGTATTCCGTTGGTCGTCTTATCGAGAGTGTAGGTCATGTTCTTCCTCCATATAAATCGGCTCCTGCCGATTAATCCGCCGGTGTGAGGACCACACAGTAACACTTGATCAATATTCCGCACACCTAGACGGCTGTTCCCACCAAGGCGCCTATGCCTGCTGTCAGCGCCATCGCAAAGGCGCCCCAGAAGGTTACGCGTACCGTGGCCCTCAGCACATTTGCACCGCCTGCCTTGGCACCAATCGCGCCGAGCAGGGCGAGGAACATAAGCGAGGCTACAGAGACCAGCATCACCAGTTGGTTCGGTGGCGCCACCCATACCATTGCGAGTGGCATTATCGCGCCAACCGCGAACGTCAGAGCCGACGTCAGCGCGGCAACGATCGGTCGGGCGGTAGTGATTTCGGAGATGCCAAGTTCTTCGCGGGCATGCGCCTCAAGCGCATCCTTCTGCATTAGTTGCACTGCTACCTGTCGGGCCAGATCAATCTCGACGCCGCGCCTGGTGTAAAGCTGTGCGAGTTCCTCGCGCTCAAGATCGGGCTGGCCGTCAAGCTCAAGCCGTTCGCGGGCGAGATCAGCCTGTTCGGTATCCGCCTGCGAGCTGACCGAGACATATTCTCCAGCCGCCATCGACATCGCACCAGCCACGAGGCCGGCGACGCCGGCGATCAAGATCTCCGAGCTGCCCGCCGCGGAGGCTGCAACGCCGACGATTAAGCTCGCAGTGGATACGATACCGTCATTTGCACCGAGAACGGCGGCTCGCAGCCACCCGATCCGGGAAACGAGATGCGTTTCGCGATGAAGGCCCCTCATGACTTCCTCCAGATTACACCATCTAAGCGGGCTGCAAGAGGGACGGTGTTGGAGATTGTGCCGTATTTGCGGACATTCTTGTGTAAAAGTTCAAGCCGTTGGTCAGTCTCATCGGTATCGACCACGAGTTGGTACTTGACCGAAACGATAAGCGGCGGATCATCCTGTCGAACGGCGTGAAGGACCACCTCGACACCATCAATAGAGAAAGCGAGGGGAGGAATGACGCGCTCAATGCCCTTGATCATACAGGCAGCGATGGACGCGAGCAGAAGTTCGGCCGGATTGAAGGCATCGGCAGCGCCGGACAGTCCCGTGGCAAGCCTGACCTCGGCAGTCTCGGTGCGTGCCACACTCTCCCTAGGATCTATCCGTTGAGCCGAGACCTTGTATCCGAGCATCACTCGTCCTCCATGGCGCAGCCATGTTTAGGAGACCACAAGCCCCACACTATGCTTTGATCACAAACAAAAATTGATCGACATCAATCGAAAAGATCAATGATGGACGTCCGCGTTCGGCTGGTTTGCGCAATAACCGGCCTTTGTTAGTTGTAAAATTCTACAAGCAAGCGGATGCGGTCGCAGCGCCGTCCTCGCCATCCTTTAATCGCTTCATGCGGCGTTTCAATTCAGTCGACAAATTTGTCCGGTGATAGGGCGACATTTTGCGCCACGCCTTGATTTCATCCGCCGTCCGGCCGCAGCCCAAGCACCATTTATTGCGCGGATCGAAGCGGCACAGATCGGTGCAAGGCGACTTATTATTCATCATGAACCTTATTTGAGATAAGCGCGAATGACATCGATCAGTTCGGCCGCGCCTTCTTCACGCTCTTTCTGACTCAGACTTTCGGCGGCCAAGTGCATGCGGATATGATCTTCGATGACTTCGCCCATTAGACCGTTGATGGCACCACGCGCACCCGCGATCGTTTGCATGACTTCGACGCAACCCTTTTCCTCCTCAAGCATCCGCTCGACACCTTCCATCTGCCCGCGAATACGACGTACGCGGTTGATCAGCTTTTGCTTTTCGCGGATGGTATGGCTCATAGGAATGCTCCTTCGGTATAGACGTTTTTGTCAAGCCGCGCGGGTTTCGACCTCCACCGTCACATGCGACAGATCGTGAATGGCCGCAAGCTTTGCGCGGTAGTAGGACGGCGCATGCGGATCATTGACGACGATAGAAACGATGGCTCCGTGGTGGCCGGGCCCGAGTTGCCAGATGTGGAGATCGACGATTTCCGCGCCTTCCTTGACGAGGATTTCCTGTATTTCCTCGGGGAGGTCTTCGCCTTCAGGAACGTAGTCGAGCAGGACGCCGCCCGTATCTCGGATTAATCCCCAGGACCAGCGAGCGATCACAATAGCGCCGACGATACCAATAGCTGGATCAAGCCAGAGCCAGTCATAGAGGCTTCCGAGAACCAGCGCGCCGATCGCCAGAACGGAGGTCAGCGCATCAGCCAGTACGTGGATGTAGGCGGCGCGAAGGTTCTGATCCTGGCCTGCATTGTGCCCGTGTCCGTGAGCATGGCCATGATCGTTTCCGTGATGGTGATCATCCTTGAGGAGCCATGCGCAGACAAGGTTTACGATCAATCCGACCACCGCCACGATGATGGCTTCCCTGAAATTGATCGCTACAGGCGACTGGAAGCGCAGAAAACTTTCCCAGCCGATAAGCACCGCGATTAGCGCCAGGATCACGGCGCTGGCGAATCCTGCAAGGTCGCCGAGCTTGCCAGTGCCGAATGAGAAGCGGCGGTTGCTGGCGTGCTTGCGAGCATAGAGATAGGCCAATGCCGCGATGAGCATGGCCGCAGCGTGCGTGGACATATGCCAGCCATCTGCCGTCAAAGCCATAGACCCGAACATGTTTCCGGCGACGATCTCCACCACCATCATGGTGGCGGTGATACCAATCACTAGCCACGTGCGGCGTTCGTTCCGCAGGTGGTTGTCGCCAAGGAAGAAATGTTCATGGGCGGCGTTGAGCGCACGACCATGGCTGTGATCGTGCGGATGGGGATGGTCGTGCGCATGCCCTTGAGATGAACTCATAGCCTAAACTCCATTTCATATATTATAGGGGGGTATACTATTTGTAAGACGAATACAAACGTTCTGAAATCGGCGGAGTGTTTGTTCTTACAAAGTAGATGACGTCATCAATGACTGCATGGGCGGAATCCAGACACCGCCGATTCGGCGTTGGGAAGACGCTTGACGCCAACACGCAATTTAGAGAACCGCCGGCAAAAATCCGGAAACCGCGACCGATAGCATCCAGCGCGCGAGTCCGCACTTAAACCATTGATCGCCACACTGCCGCCTTGGGCCGTTAGATTTAAACGCCTTGAAGGGATACGAACCATCGCCCCTATTATCACCAGAGCCTACCGACCATCTCGTCCAAACACTTGGACAAGTCTCGCACCAAATCGGAAGGAGTGCGGGCCTATTGTGGCCGGCCGCCAATTAATCAAAGGAATCCTACACCTGTGCGACGATCTCTGTCTTCAGAATCGTCTCGACCGCCGCATAAAGATCAACCGCGGCACCAGGCGCGCGAATGGTCACGATCAGCGAATAGCGCGCCTTCTCGTTGTATCGGTCCAGATACGGCTTTTCCTTCCACCAACCGCCAACTGGATAAATACCGATGGCGTCACGCTCGGCAAGATCAGCCGCCGTTCCCCGCCAGAAATCCGAATGCAGCGATCCGCTGTCGCGGAATGTACCCAATAACCAGCTTTCGCCGACGTTGACGGGTGTACCTTCTTCCTCGTTTCGGGCAGCCTGGTTGATGCGGGCACGGAACTCGTCGACGGATTCCGTGGCTGTTTTCATCTGGAAGCGCAATCCGTGAGAAGCGTATCTGTGACGCCTAGTCCAGCCTCGCTCGCCGGGGTTCGGCTCGATGAAATAGGACAGCGTGACCCGGACCTCGACAGGCTCAGCGCCCAAGGCCAGCAGATTGTCCTTCGGCCAAGGAAGCAGATGAAGCTTCATATCTCTCATTTTGACTGATCCGCTCCCTTCTCGCTGGAAGGGTCGAATGTCGTCCTCGATCATCAAAGTCAGATCGTTATTGGCGGAAAGCAGCGCTCTGCCGAGATTTGGCACGCCGTAACCGTAGCGGCGCAAAATCGATTGCAATTGCGTTTTGTTGCCGTGGCAGGCCGTGACGCGGGCGGCCATCGCAGGTGTCCATTCGGCAGAATGAACCAATAAAGCACGGACAGTCTCGGGCCAGAGCCCCGGCCGGCTGACCATGATCTCTGCCGCGAGCTTGGCAGCTTGCGCGGTTGCGGAACTGGTGTCGCCAATCGTAGAGAAGTAGCGGTTTTCGGGCCGGAAGTGCGTCGTCAGAATGCGCAGGTCATCAATCGGCTCACCAGGATTGACGCCGTCATGCGCCAGGTTCCCGCCCTCCATGACGATGTCCGGCTTGACCGGCCACTGACGATCCCAGGTGACGGAGGTCCTGCTCGCCGGAGACAGTTCTCCAGCGGGCGCGATCGGGGCGTAGCCGGCAAAAGGCGCATCGATAACGTCAACTTTGTTGGTGAAAGCCCCGACGGTGATTGCGTTCCAAGCTTGCGCTGGATCATCTAGCGGTTCGATATCGTTGCGAACCAGGTGATCCGCAGGGCTTAAGTCAACCCGTATGTTTCCAGCAGCTATCAGGATCAACCGCTGCGCATCCGTCTCGAAGCAGAGTTGGTCGATCGAAGCAGACCAGGATGAGGCTCGCCCCCGCGAAGGAGCCGTGCTTGTTATAGCAGTCGCTACGACCCGACTTCTGTGCGGCGCCTGAATCTCGGCTCGAGCAATCGCCTCACCGGTAATCGCGCCGTAGAGATCAGGTCGGTTTTCATCCGCGTCGCCAGGTGGCAGAATTCTAACACTTTCCAGCCGATATTGCAGTTCGACAGCGTCCTCAGAAGCAAGCGGATCAATCAGATCGTTATAAAGTGCTACTCCGGCCATTCGCGTGCCGTGACCCTGCCAAGCTGGCGTGTCGTCGGCGCCCCAAGCCGGATTGATCGTATGCCAATCATCGATCGACAACACCGGCTCGATCAAAGGATGAGTGCGGCGGACCCCGCTGTCCAAAAGGCATATAGCAACGTCACCGGCAGTCTGCGAGACCTGAACGCGACCAGCGAGATCGTCTGTCCAAGCTCTTTGTTCTGCACCTCCAAGACCTGTGAAAAACGCTGGCGTATCTTTTGCCCGGCGCAACTCAGCGATGGTATCGCTGCGAGCAACGACGCGATCCATGGTCACGGTGCTTGCCAACGCCAAGACGACTTCGCGCTCGGGGAACCGGATGGCGTGCTGGCGCAGCTCTATTTCCAAAGCGGCCGCTATGGCTTCAAACTTCTCACGCCTGCCTTCGCGCAACCAGATTTCCCACCACACCGCGAGTTGCTGGTCGGGTGGAAACAGCGCTGCGTCATCCGTGAAGAGAGAACGCGCGGATGCCAGCTGTGCGGTTTCGATCCTTGAAATTAGAGGCTCATTTCGAGGACGCCCTTTGTCGGTGTCCGTCGATCGATACTGCTCAATCTTGTTTAGGAAGTAGTTTTTTGCACGCTCGGGCACAAATACCGAGGCCTTGACGATACCGCCGTCGCCTTCCGGCTCGCGGACTGCGACAACCTCCATTTTTTGTTGTCTGTTCGCGAGCTGGTCGATTGCGGCCCCCTCGGAGGCAGGAAGATCGAACTCGAGATAGAAACCGCGCGTCTCAAAGGCTGTTACCCCGGTTTCGGCAAGCTGCTGCTCTGCCGCCGCGACAGCTCCTCCGACTGCCAACGCCAGCGCCTGGGCATGAGCCTGCCTATTGCGTTGAGGTAGCGCCGGTGGGTCAATTTTCCGGTTTGGGCGCCGGTATGGCTCTGCCGCGCCGTTATCTCTCAGCAGGAAATGCGGGCGATCGCGTGGTCCGGTTGCCATTATGGCCTGTTGCTCGCATCCATAGCTTGGGCAGCCAAGCGGCGCTCGGCAAGCGCGTCAAATATGCTTGCAGCAGTGACCGTGCCCGAATTATCCAGAATGACGGACTTGGCGGCGTCGTCAGCCACACGAGTAATATCTGCCGGCGAAAGGCCGTGTGCCGCGTTCGCGACATCTACCCACGACAGTTCGGGTGTTGCGAAGCGATCAAGCCTGTTACGAAGGATCGCTTCGATGAGTGACACATCCGGAAGCGTGTATTCGATAACGTCGTCGAAACGACGCAAAAGCGCCCGGTCCAGTAGTTCGGGATGGTTCGTCGCAGCGACGATTAAGGCCTGGCTTTCATCCTGTTCTACGAATTGAAGGAAGGAATTGAGCACACGCCGGATTTCTCCGACGTCCTGCCGGTCTCCCCTCTTCGCTCCGATCGCATCAAACTCATCAAAGAGATACACGCCGCGGGTCGCGGTCATGGCATCGAAAACCAAGCGCAACTTCGACGCGGTCTCGCCCATAAACTTTGTGATGAGGCCGTCCAAGAGAATGGTGAACAAGGGAAGATGCAGTTCTCCCGCCAAGGCGCTCGCCGTCATCGTCTTGCCGGCGCCCGGCGGACCGACGAGCAAGATCTTGCGGCGCGGCTGAAGTCCGTGGCTTTGGAGGCTCGCCTGCTGCCGCTGCTCGGCTAAAATACGATCGAGACGTTGGCGAAGGGGTTGTGCCAGAACCATGTCTGTTAGGCGGATGTCGGGGTAACGGGCACTCAGCAGACCGGCGAGTTCACCCTTCGGCTGCACAAGTACGATCGCCCCGCCCGCCCGGCGCATGCTCGGCTGGCGCGTCTTTGCTGTATCAACGAGATCTTTAACCTCCTGCGCCAGCTTACCATGCCCCTGCCGCGCCTCATGGGCGGCCAACTGGAGAGCCGTCGACAGGAAACGGTCCTCATCGCCGGCGATGTGGCTTTTCAGAAGAGTCACAATGTGGCGAGCGGTGGTCATCGTAATCTGCCGTTTCGTTCTGCTTTTGGACTATCAGCTGCAGCGCAATTTGCAACGCAATTCCCCCAAGGTTAACAACCAATCCCTTACTATACCGTTCCGCGGAACTAAGTGACGGTCTAGCGGCCCCGCCCGAAGTTAGCATAACCTTTTTATGTCTGCCGGTCAGAACTCATAAAATCCCCCACGCCCGAAACCTTCCCCTGCCCGTCATCTCGCGAAGACCGAGCTCCTGCACGATGCGCCTCGCTCCTTGAGGCGTGACCTCAAGCGTCTTCGCCACCATCCCGGCCGAGATCAACGGCCGCGCCATGACCAACTCGACCAGCTCCGGCAGCCTGGACGACGTTCGCCGTCCCTCCAGCTTGCGCATCATCATCTGCCGCGCCAGCACCAACCGGTCATGCTCCTTGAGCCCCGTCTCGGCGGAGATTGTCAGCGCCCTTGCTATCGCCAGCAACCGCGTCTCACGGTCACGATGCCGGCGCCGCTCGACCGGAATGGCCTTGAGCCCGAGATTGATCGCTGCGTGATGACCGCCAGTGGTAACGCCGCCCTCGCGCAGGACCGAGGCGGCGAGCAAACGCCCGAGCCAAGGCGCATGCTGGAGGACAGCGATCTGGTTCCAGGCATCCAGCGCCACGATTGCCTGCAGGACCGGCGGCAAGTCCTGGGCACGCGCGAGCACGGCCCGCCACTCCTCCAGCCGCTCGTCCTCATCCCAGTCGAGGTCATAAACGAACGGATCCTTTTCCGGAGCGTTTTTGGCGCTCCCCGGCTTCTTCGCCTCTTCGATCGCGACCCCGGATCGGGCGAGTACTGCATCGATCGCTGCAAACGCATCACCCAGACCATCAATCTCGGGATCTTCCGCATCCCCTATCTCGGCCGGAGCGTCGCTCACCTCAACACTGCCATCCCGCACCCCCTCCCTGTCTCCACCCAATGATGCTCCGGCCCACGACCGGCCGCGGAGGGAGGCGAGGCCTTGATCAGAGAGGGCCCAGGCGGGGGGATGGGCGGCGATGCGACGGCGAGTTTTCAGGATGTCGCGGGCAATGGTGAGTTCATGGGTGGGAGCACGGATATCCCGGAGCGCGTCATGCAGGACGAGGTCTTCGAGATGAACGAGTTCACCGTCGACCCAGAGCGAGGCATGCGCGTCGAGGAAATGCGACCGCTCGAGAAAGCCCTCGCCGACGGGGGAGCGGGCAATGCGCTCGTCGAGACGGGCAAGAGCAACAGCGGCCTCGGAGATCGGCCGCAGCAGGCTGTGGATGGGCAATTTGGCGAGATCGTAAGACATTGAATTTATGGTAAATGATTTGTTAAGCGAAAGCTATATCCGCAATAGCGTTCTGTACTCCTCACAGCTATGCCGATGGTCTATGACCTCCGATAAGTAACCCTTATCGATGATAGATTGATCTGACGCCGCAAATCACCAAAAGTGGCCTCCGTCACGGGCCTGAAACACGCCAGAACCGCCCGTTTTTGGAGCCAAAATGCCGCCTGTGCAAAAATCCGCCATCGAACGCCGCACCGAGGAACTCGACACGATTGCAGCCGTCCTGCCGATCGAGCGCCGCGACGAGCTCGCCGAGCTGTTGAGCGATCAGGATGTCGAGACGCTGCGCCATCTCGTCAACCAGGGCATGGGCGACAATACCCTTCGGGCACTGACGTCTGATCTGGCTTATCTCCAAGCCTGGGCGCTGACGGCGACGGGAAAATCGCTGCCCTGGCCGGCGCCCGAAGCCCTCCTCCTGAAATTCGTTGCCCATCACCTGTGGGATCCGCAACGGCGCGAAACCGATCCCGATCA
Organism: Rhizobium oryzihabitans; assembly: GCF_010669145.1. Classification (NCBI taxonomy): domain Bacteria; kingdom Pseudomonadati; phylum Pseudomonadota; class Alphaproteobacteria; order Hyphomicrobiales; family Rhizobiaceae; genus Rhizobium; species Rhizobium oryzihabitans. Next base: position 36,950 of record NZ_CP048639.1, on the reverse strand, counting down.
CGGCATGCCGGCCGACATCGACGAGGCGTCACGACACGAAAGTGTTGGATCTGTCCGACTTTTGAGAACGTATGGTGATCACGCTGCGAGGATAGATGTTTCGCGCCGCAATGGCCTGAGATCAACGCCGTCTGTTGGGGTCCAGATGTAATCGCCGGTGAGACTGATGTGCTGCCAGCCGAGTGGGGTAATGTGTTTGATGATGTCAAGCGGCGTGGGAATGCCCTCGCGGTTGAGCTCGGCGAACGCCGGTTCGAGATAGAGTGTGTTCCAGTAGACGATGGCGTTGATTAGCAGGTTCAGTCCAGATGCTCGGTAGAACTGGCTCTCGAAAGTCCGGTCGCGCAATTCTCCGAGGCGATTGAAGAACAGTGCGCGGGCCAAGGTGTTCTGGGATTCGCTCTTGTTGAGGCCGGCCGTCGCGTTCCTGCGCATTTCGGGGTTCTGCCACCACTGGGGCAGAAAGATGGACCGATTGATGCGACCGAGATCGCGTAGCGCCAACGCCAGTCCGTTCTGGCGTGGGAATGCGGACAGCTTTGCCAACAGGGTCGAAGGCCGAACCTGCCCGGAACGGATCGTCGTGACCAGCCGCAGGATGTCGTTCCAGTTTGCCTTGATCCGCTCGACGTTGATGTGCTCGCCAACGAGCGGCGCCAGGTTTTCGGGAGGCGCGTCGCCCGGGAAGAGATAGAGCTTGCGATCCTTGAGACCGCGCAGCCGAGGCACAATCTGGAAACCAACGAGATGGCAAAGGGCGAAGCTCATATCGCTTACCCCGCCGGTATCGACATAGTGGGTTTCGATGGCGAGATCGCTGCCATGATAGAGCAGTCCATCGAGGACATAGATGGCTTCGCTCGCATTGGCATTCATGGCGATGATGTAGAAAGCGCCGTACTGGTCAGAGGTGAACCGGTAGAATTTGGCGCCGGGGTTGGGACCATAGCGGCCGTTGAGGTCGCCGATCGCCTCGGCGTGTCCGCCCGCCGGAAAATACTGGCCATCGGAGGATGACGTTGTTCCATCGCCCCACAAGCTTGCCAGAGGCAATTGCCTCTGGGCGTTGACGAGAATGGCGTGCGCGGCCGTGTAACCTTCCTCGCGAATATGCCAGTCGTGCGCCCAGGCGAGTTGGCGCATCGTAATGCCGGGGGAAACGTCCGCCATTCTCGTGAGACCGAGATTGATGCCGTCCGCCAGGATGGCGGTGAGGAGCGCAAGCTTGTTGTCGGCCGTCCGACCGCTGCGCAAATGGGTAAAGGCGTTCGAAAATTCCGTTCGGGCGTCAACCTCGAGCAAAAGGTCAGTGATGCGGATCGCAGGCAGACGGCTTTCCACCTTTAGCTTCAGCGACTTGGCGATATCCGGAAACATAGCCTTGTGCGGCGTGACGCTAAACCCCGCCCCGGTCAGTTCTACATCGTCGAGCTCGCCGGCTGCGGCCAGACGCGAGAGGTCAGCCAGTCCATCGTTCAGCAGCTGGCGCTGTTGGCGAAGATAAGTCTCGACATCGGTATCAACGGCGATTGGAAGCGCTCCTTCCTCACGCATCAGCTCGAATGTCGGCGTGGGAATGAGAAAGCTTTCGAAAGACTGGAAGCGTTTGGCTCCTTCCACCCAGATATCGCCCGCATCGAGCCGGCGCTTCAATTCGCTGAAAAGGCAAAGCTCATAAGCCCTGCGATCAATCTTTCCATCTTTGAGTATGAGAGGCATCCAGCCCTTCGGCGCAAAGGAGATCGGTGCCTTGTCGGGTATGGTCCTTTTGCCCGTACGATATAGACCCGCGACCACGGATAGCGCCCGCAAGAGGTTCGCCGCCACTGCGTGACCGCGGAACACGAGAGTGGAGAGAAACTGTGGCGCCAGTTTCCTGATCGTCGGATAGCGCTGGAGCATTTCGATTTTACCGTCGATAACATCCGGCGCGATCAGCGTATCAACCGCCTGGACACTGGTTGCAAAAGCTGGCCATTGGATGACCAGATCAAGCGCTTTGGCCATGTCCTCACCCTTCTCTCTGGCCTTGATGATCGCATGGCAGACTTTTGAAACGTCCTTCAACGGCGTCTGCACTTCCCGAACGGATCGGGTGACGCGAGCAGCCGCCTGGTTATTGGCTCGCCGCGTCAGGATGCCCATGAGTTTCTTGAACATGTCGATCGCGCAATCGGTGAGATGGCGGGAAAGGTGGAGCACTGTTGCAGCCAGGACAGCATGTCGGCGTTCGGTGTTAAGGTCGCGCAGATGCTGCGCGCTCATTCGCGTCCCCTCTGCAGCAAATTCGTCAAAGACCTTGGCCGGAATTCGATCCATCAACGTCGTCGGCAGGTTCAGAGACCGGAGAAAACGAATGCGCTCGGCAATTCTGTCGAGGTTGACGGCGGCTGGCGACAATGCCGGCGTTCTCGCCCAGGCAAGAATGGTCACGCTTGTCCCCTCACGCGGATCGAGAAGCTTGTCCAGATCGAGCTTTTGGCCTTCTGAGATCCCGCCGGCCAAGGCCCGATGAGCAATACGAATGCCGCGCCTGATTGCCACATGAATGATGGCTTCGAGCGCTGGCCGCGCTGGCAAAAGAATTCTCCTGCGTCGCAGTTCTTCCACGACCATATCCGCCAATACATCGGCCTGGCGCAGGGTTTGCGCGGCAGGTGTCAGCCAGCCTGTGAGTGCCCGCACGTCCGAAGGCACAAACGGACGCATCTGCATTCTGTAGAAAAGCAGGGCCAGATGCTCGCGCCGCGTCTGTGGGCGCTCGAAATAACGTTCGATCTCATGGTGATCGACGCCGATCTGCCGCGCCAGAAATCGTAAGACGCCAGCCGGCAGGACCTCGCCATCCGCAAGCGGTCGGCCAGGGTATCGTAGCGTGGCCAGAACACAGGCGAGGCCCAGTCTGTTCGCGGCCTTGTTCTGTCGCATGATCAGGTCGAGATCCGATCGATCCAGCGTATAATGTTTGGCGATCTCCCTTTCGTTATCCGGGATGATCGTCGCCTGTTGCCACCATGCCTCGCTCAGTAATGCTCTTCGCGCCATTCACTGATCTTCCCGTTTCGCCGCGGAGAGTGCAGCGAAACGGAAAATGCGTGTCCGACAAACGAACGTTTCGCGGCATCCACAGTTCTTGTCCGCAAACCTTGTCATGAAACGGCAAATCGGACAATGTCCGAATTCAACGGAAAAACGGACAAACCACGTCTCATGACCTCTATCGGCTATGCAAGGGTCTCCACCGGCGAGCAGGACACCGCCCTGCAACTCGACGCTTTGCGCAAAGCAGGTTGTGAAAGGCTGTTCGAGGATAAGGCATCCGGCGTGAAGACTGACCGCCCCGGATTGGCTGAGGCGATCCGCTACGTTCGCGACGGCGACACGCTCACAGTCTGGAAGCTCGACCGCCTCGGCCGGTCGATGAAGCACCTCATCGAGATCATCACCGAACTGGAGGCCAAAGGCGTCGGCTTCCGATCCATCACCGAAAACATCGACACCACGACATCCGGCGGTCGCCTGGTCTTCCACCTGTTCGGCGCGCTGGCACAGTTCGAGCGCGATCTGATCCGGGAACGAACACGTGCCGGTCTGCAAGCCGCAGAGGAACGCGGCCGACGCGGTGGCCGACAAGTCGTCGTAACCCCGGACAAACTTGCCAAAGCCCGCCAGCATCTGGCGGCCGGTTTGAACGTCCGGGAAGCCGCGGCCCGCGTGAAAATAGGGAAAACCGCCCTCTACGAAGCTCTCAAGGCCGAAAAAGCAACGACAACCACGGTCAAACCAACCTGAGTTCCGGATACGTTCTTAAAAGTCGGACAGATTCGCCACTTTCGTGTCGTGACGCCTCTTTGGAGGGATTAGCTCCCGCCTCCGAGAGCAACGGACTGCACCCAACCGACGAAGATGCCGACAATGCCGATCACGCCAGCGATACACGCTGCCATGAACGATCCGCCAGCACTGTGACGGCTCTGCTCGTTGTTGACGGCATCCCACCACTTGTAGAGCGAATAGAGCGCAAACATGATGGAGAGCGCACTGCCAGCGTACAGGAACGTCGAGCCAACATTGTTCAAGCCCGATTGGGCATCGTCCGGGTTCAGACGAGAACTGGCTGCGGCCGACTGCGCCTGTTTCTGGAAATCGAGCGGCGCTTTGGGGTCTGCCCCCTGTGCGAACGCCCATGTCGTCAACGCAAAGTAGGATACACTCGCAGTAGCAAGTGCCCCATAATATTTGTCCTTCACAGCCGTCATGGCCGAACTGACTCCGCTCATTCCCATCTCCTTTTCATCCCTGTTTCGGGGGCGAACAATCGATTTCGGTAATACTACAACCCACTGGCATTCACAACATATCAGATAACGTTTTCGTTGTGAAATGCAAAGCTGACATTCTTATTCCGCTGCTTGCTGGTACGAGTATTGTGCATCGTACTGCATGACCTCATCCGCCAGCACCTTTGCGAGTGAACCATTGTTCCGCTTTTTCGAACGTGCGATCTCATTCCATCGCGAAATTGCGGTTCCCTCTGGAAAGCGCCGGGCGAGGATATCGAGTGCCCGATCCAGCGGGACACGACGATAGATTTCATCACGAACGGCTCGATCCTCCGCTTTCGTGGAAAGTGCCCAAAGCATCCGCACTCCGAGAGCATTCTTGAAGATCACCCAACGCTTCTCGTCGTTTCGCAGCTTATACATCACCAGCACGTTCGCGCCCTTCGAAGGGTCCGAAGGATCAGGACCGTTCACATATGTCGTCAACGCCTTATCGATGGCTTCTGTACCGCCAAGCTCTTCAATGATCTTTCTGCGGGCTTCCTGCGAATCCGAGTTCAAAATCATGATTGTGGTGGCCTGCGACGTGAGGCCACGGAAATCGCCTAGCTCCTGACTGACCAAGCAAACTTCAAGATTCCACTTACGACCTGTACGGCAATCATGCCAGACCACCTCGTTAATGGTGTCGATAGTGCCGGTTAGATGGTATTCGTCCATCATCAGGCGCTTCGGGGTCTCGGCGATTGTCTGGAACTGCCGTGTCCAATAATCCTCATAGAGCGTCCGAATGGCCTCATCTTGTGGGAAGGTCATGGCGCGGATGTCATCTTTGTCGCCAGCGATCTTTGCCATGAACAACTGTCGCGTCATGAGGAACATCAGGGTGTTTTTCCGGCTCAACTCATCATTGAGCGAGCCGACCGTCAGAAGGTCTTGAAGATCGACGGCCATGACTCGAGCAGCGCCGGTTTCCATCGTGGTATGGCTGGCGAACATCGGATAGGCGGCTTCCAGCGCTTCCAGATAGCGTTGCAGCTTTTCGAGCATCGCATCGCCGAAGTCTTTCTTCATTTGCGGCTCTGCAATGATGGTCGCAATATCCTTGAAGCGGGGCGCTGCGTAGCGTTGCGCCCTCGAAGCCATCTCAGGCATTCCACGCCGCATAAACTCGTCCACGAGCGTCCAGTAGCGCGTTTTGTCGCTCAAAACGATACCAGCGGCAGTGGCGGCATCATTCAGAACCGGATCAAGGTTCGCCTGCCAACGGTTAGGACGTGAATCGATGCTGAGATCGCTCTTCACCTCGTAAACGCGGGAAATAATGCGCGTCATCAGCTCGGGAAGCAGATCCTCCTTCATCGGGATCGCTGTCAAAAGGAAGTTCTTCAGGTAAACCCTCTCGCGGTCGAGGGGGCTACGTGACCCAAGCGAAATGTCGAAGGGATTAACCGCCCACTCGGCCGTGTTTTTCGGCCGAACATACAAAACCTCATTCTGCCGCTCAGGCGGAAGCAGCTCCTTCAGCAAGTTCATGCAGCCGCTCGATGACACACCCACGTCTGCGATCATCATGAAAGGCAATTCACTGCCTGACCTATAGGCCATCAGATCAAAATTCATCCGGTTGAAAAGGACCGACTTACCCGAACCTGTACCGGCGCTGCCAAGCGTGAGCCATGCTGGCTGCTCAGGGGCGAAAGCCCTGTGAGGCAGAAGGGACCCATCCAAGCCCGTGAAAAGGCTATCCCCGGCTTGGAAAACCGGCGCTGTGCGGTGCAGAGGCATGATGACCGACAAGTCGGAAACCGGCGCAAGCACTCCGCGCCATCCTTTCGATGTGGCATTCATACCGGCGACAGTCTCGGCGAGCACCCGCACCGGATTTGCGGGACTGTCCGAAACCGAACAATCTCCCCAAGACTGGATATCCACCAGAAGACGCGAGGCGCGCGTGGGAAGCAGCTCTTGCCGCTCATGCGGCTCGATCCATGTCGCAGCTTCCAGATTGGCCTTCACAACGGCTTCTGTATCCGAACCTAGCGCCTGCGTTACGAGCTGAAGATTCTGGCCGAGAAGTTTTGTCGTGGAATTGAAGATGCCCAAGAGCTGCGCAGCAACCTGCCGCAGCCCGATAGAGCGCCGATCCGCGTGATTAAGCGATTCCAGATGCAGAGTGACCCGGTACGGCATTTTTTCCGACCGCAGGCGCGAAACAAGTATGTTGAACGGCCGGAGATTCTTCGGGAAGCGATGAACCTGACAAACCGAAAAGGTGCGCGGCCCCCACTTAATTTGACGCATATCTTGGGAAACGACAGGAGCTGACGAGAGAATCTGCTTTGCCAGCGGCTGCGCGAAGAAGTCTGACACATCGCTATCAAACGTTTTTTTGATCGGCGGATATTTCACAGCGCCGGGTTCGTGAGGCAACCAGTCATCTGGCGTCTCATGATAAAAGATGCCCTGCCTGATTGCCGCTATGTCCGGTCGCGATCCATCTTCCTTCGGTCGCATGATCTCGGCCATGACGCCACACCGTCTTAAGGCCGAAAGGACGCTCTGGACATAGGCCATGTGCGGGCCTTCCAGCCCTTTTAGCTCAATGAAGGGGTCCATTGCCGACCGCATCGCCGGCAGCTCGCTACGGGCCTCATCGTTGGCCTTTTTTTGCATCATCATTTCACGCTGCGGCCCTGCTACCGGCCGTGACGTGAGGGCCATTATAACCCGCTCATTGACCGCCCTTTTCAGGATAACATCGCGCGTTTCCCGCAGGATCGTATCGATCCGCAACTGTTTCAGCTCGGCATTATGTCGGGCGCGGTCAAGATGCTCATCAACCACCTTCTCGGCATTGTAGGAGCATTCATATGAAATCGACATGTTATGGCCGGGCGTCTTCATTACCTGCGCCAACTCGGCCGAAAAAATGTCGACCATACGATCCGCAAATTCGACTTCCGATGTGATCGAGCGAATCCCCTTGATCTCGATCAGAGTGATGTCGGAGCCATCATGTGCAAATATGACGGGACGCGGGGTGTCTGGATCGAAGCCGCTCAAATCACAAAACTGGTCAGCATTCCGGTTGAACATGCTCATGTGCGGTCCCTCGGGGTAAAGCGATACAGGAAGCCGCCTAAATCGGCGTCATCAGGTAAATTCTCAAAATCTGTGTTGAACGTGCTGGAAGCGAAACCTTCGGCGATCCGAACTCGATGTTCCAAAGATTCATCAATCGCACTGAGAGCATTAGGAAACTGGTTGCTTGCCGCCAGCCCGCGCACCCGGTCTATCAGTGCTGTCATAGCCTCACTGCCCTGCAACTCGGGCAGAAAGGCAATCTTGGACGGCTCTTTGTTCGTCGCCATGGTCCGTTACTCCATCGATGGCGTTGGCCTCTGGCCAAACGACTGGCGAACCGAATTCTGCTGTCCGAAATCGACCTGGCTACGGTTGGCGCGCTGTAGTTTCTCCTGTGCGTCTTCAATCTGGTTTGCCGCCTGCAGAACCTCTTTTGGAGGCGAGGCGAGGCGCGATCTAACAGCCGCCAGATGCCCTCCCGCGTGCGGTCCACACCGTTCAAGACGTTCAGATAACCCTTTGACAACTTGCGGGCCGGTCTCGTTCTGCAACTTGGCCCATGCGGTTTTCATTGCCTCGCCATAAGCGCCAGCATCGCCCATTGCCCGCATTCGGGCTTCCATGGGTCGAGACGGATCGGAGGCTGCGGCAGCAGCAGCAGACGCCTTATTTCCAAGCTGGATGATCTCATCCATCTGTTTCGTAAGGGCCGTATTGGCCTCACCAGCGGCACGGCGGGCTTCAACCATCGCCTCACCCGGAGCAAGTGCGCGACGGGAATTGGGTCCATGCTCTCGGAGCCGAATTTCATTGTCGATGATGCCATTCACCGCCAGATTACTCTTCATCCGGAGGGACGGCGAAAGCTCTTCCATGCGGCTATAGGCTTTAAGCGTGCGCTCCATCACATCTTTCGCGGCAGCGCGTTCCTCCAAGCCTTTGATTTTCAGGACCGTAGGCTCTGGCACCTTCCGATAAGGCTGGCCGTGCTGATCTACGATCCTCTGCGAGAGTGCTTGCCGCTCGATGAGCGTGAAATTGCGTTCGACCTTTTCGAGCGCTCGCGCATGAGCGGCGGCATAACCCGGCTGCACGATATCTTCCAGCGCTTCCTCTGCCGTCAGCTTGCCGCTCGAAACGGCATTTGCAGCGTTGACGAAGGCTGTCTTCATGCCACCGTCTTCCACCCACTGATCGGCGACGTTCGCAAGACGATGAATGCGGTCTGTGGGAGCAAAAATGTTTTTATCGACCCATATGCGATCAAGATCGACAGTCAGATGATCCGTCAGTCGGCGAAGAGAGCCATCAGAAGCTTGAATCGATAGATCGGCCGGGAGCCTGTGCGCGGCCGGATATGCCTTACTGGCGCGTTTGTCTTGCACCTTTGCGCCGGTCGCAACGAATTTCGAATTCTCTGGTATGATACCAGCAGCCCTTGCGTTCTCGATCAGCACCAGTGCGGCATAGGTCTGCTGCAATCGGCCCTCTGCATGGCGCTCAAGCGCTCCAATTGGAAAACTATCGCCCGTCCGAACCACATCCTGATAAAGCTCGCGGAACATCTCGACTGAATCGGGCTTGGCGTCGTGAATTACCCGGCGTTCCCGCGAAGGTTCGAGGCTTTTGCTGGCCGCATAGGTCTGCTGTAGCTCGATGCTATGGCCGATCTGGATCGGGTTTTCCCAACTGCCCGGAACGGGTTCTGGATTTTTCATGGCATCTCCTTCGACGGTAGATTGGGGTCGGGCCTCGCCGCTCGCCGCGTACCTCAGTTGCTGCTCGATGCTGTGGCCGATCTGGATCGGATTTTCCCAACTGCCGGGCACATTCTGCCGCGCATCTTCCATCGCAGCCTTCCGTTCAACCATGCGAGCGAAAAGCTCCGCATTGCTCTGAGCGGCCTGCTCGACATATCCGTTACCGTCATCGTGAAGTGCCATCAGCCGCTGCCAAGCCGCATCAACTCTACGCTCGATGTCAGCGCGAGCACTCTCCCGCCATCCCTGATCTTCCCCATCAGCATTGTACATGTACGAGCCTGTCTCAGCGTCGTAAGACGGTTCAGGACGCTCGATGTCGGTAGACGACTGATAAAGGGAATCGATTTCTTCCAGAATGCCGTTGACCACGGCTACATTCTGTTCGCCAAAAGCCTCAACGGCCCGCTCATACGCGCGAACCTCACTTTCCTCGTCAAATCCATCGTCAAGGAAACCGTATTCCGTGGGATATCGCTTCGCATGATCGAGCACATAGCGATTGCCGGATCTCGCCTCCGCCTTCGCGGCGACAACGGCGTCGTGAAGCTTAATGACCGCTTCATCCCTCGTGGTTGCGTTGAGCGCCGGTTCTGTGACATGCGACCTTGCCGATGCTAGTTCGGCAAGAACATGCTTTCCTCGTTCGACCTCTTCCCGGTTTTCTGGCTCTAACGCCATGGGCAGACCTCCAAAACGCACAAGTTACCGATAGCCGGAAAGGCTATCCCCACATGCTGGAAAGCGCGTAGGTGACGACAGCAGAAATCCCAAGCAGGGCACCAAAGACAAAGGCAATCACTTGGCCGTACACGGTTTGCTCACCGTGGCCGGTGAAACCGTCATTTTCGCTCTGAACCATCAGCCAGATATTGACGCCGGTTTTCAGGCAAATGACCAAGCTCAGAAGGGCAAAGATCACGGGGATCAAGTTTCCGGCTGATGCCAGAAACTCATAAAACGATTGCCCCATGGTCTCTAGGTTCTGGTTATTTGGGTTCATCTCGGCCCTCCCACGGGTTTATCGCACCCCTTGCGGGATCACCACTGGCGCCAAGAAGACGACGCCCAAGCCCATCCCGGCCGGAGCCGACATCGTAGGGGGGCGGCTGAAATTGCTGGCTGCGGCTTGTGAAAGGTTCTGGCCAAGCGGCTGCAATGCGGCGAGAGCTGCCTGTCCATAGTTCACAGGCTCCCGGCCAGATACGATGACACCATCGCTAACCGCAACGGTCCTGTTATTCTGGACGAGCTGCTGGCCGACCTGACCGACGCCTTGCAGGATAGAAGACAGAAACAGCCCGCTGTATCGCTGCAACGTGTGTTTATCTACGTCTGCTGCAATTCCGGTGCGGGCCTGCGTTTCCGACACGGCAATTGCCGTCACCGGAAATTGAGCACCTGTGTTGGTGACGATCTGATTGAAGGAGATCGCCGCCTGATTGTCGGAGTAGCTGATCTGGCCCACGAGGCGCATGCCCGTCAACGGCCCATTACGCGTGCCTCTAGCCGGGTCGTAGATCACGTCATCGAGCGACACGATAATCGGAGCGCCCGGATCGTCGGAATTGAAAGCCCGATCCAGACGCGCGAAAATAACATCGCCAGTGCGGGCCAGCATCACCATTTTGGGCTGCGGCTTTGCTACTGGCCCTGCCTGTTTCTCTTCCTTGACTTCCGGTGCTTTGTATTTTTGCGTTGCCATCTGAACGCGGGGCGCATTCCCCCCATTCCCGTTGCCACCACGAGCAAGCGCATCGATCTGTGCCTGAATGGCTGCTCTAGCGGCCTGATCCGATACGGGCTGCTGCACCGGAACCTGCGTCACATAGACGGTTCTTTCCGTGGTCTCCTTGATGACGCGCTCTTCCGGCTCGGCCTTCTTCTCTGGCGGAACAACAGGTTCTTCGCCCTTGTCAGCCGGGCCTACCCCGGTAATCACGGTAGGAGCTTGATAATCCCTTCCGCCTTGGCGAGCTTGCTGCGCGTCCTCATTGTTGACGGTAGCGCGCCTGTTGGCCTCGTTTGTATCAACCGGCGTCATTTGATCGTTTCGCGGCACATTTTGGCCATTCGGAAGATTGCTGGCTGTGCCAGCGCCACGGTCAGGTGCCGTTTGCCCCGAAAGCATGAAGGCCCCGGCTCCGATAGCAACGACCAATGCCCCTGCTGCGCCAATAACGAGCTTATTCATGGTCAACCCCTCTTAGTATCGAACCGTTGCGGGGCGCTCCACGCCCGATCTGTCGGAGAAAAGCACGCGATAAGGTAGCCCATTGAACCTATAGGCCGTCTCCCCATCCGGTGTGGGGACCTTTTGCGCGAACTGCGGAGTGAGCATTTCAACATGACCGACGACGACCAGATCACCGTTAGGCGTGGTATAGCCACGTAGATCAGGCGCACCCTCCAAGGCTACTGACCTTGCCCCGGCCGGTATCCTACCGATGATATAGGTTGCCAAGTCGCTCTGCGGCACCGGCCTTCTGGCGACATTCCTGCCGCTCGGCGCATTCCGCCCCTTCAGAGAAACCGGCCTCACTTTTTCAGCGAGCGGAGACCGCCCCTCGATCACGACAGTCAAAGGCATGTCGATACTCACCTTCTGACCGCCCTGCGGCCGGAAGCCGGATTGCGTCAACAACACGATGGGATATGGCCACTTATCAAGCGCCACGTTGATGTTGCCAAACACCTCGAAATAGCAGGGAGTAAGGTTGATCGTGGTAGGCCGCTCACCGGCTTCGCTCGCCTGAGCGCCTGTAGCGTTTCCGCATCCTGCCCCATCCTGCGCCAGCATCTGCGGGTTATACGTTACGTTCGCCACCGGCCACGGATAGCCATCGCTGTCAACGAAGGTGACAGGAGTCGTAAGACCAAAGGCCATCCGCACCGTGGGAGGCGTCTGCATTGGTGTCTTTGCGGCGTTCACAACCCGAGGCAATGCGCTCGGGTATGGATCGGTCGAGTAAGTCGGCCGGACAGCAGCACTCTGAGAACCTAGCGTGGCGTCCCTGATGCGGCCGACCTCGTTGGGCTTGAGGATCATGCCTTCGGTCCGATCCACCATCCCTTGCCTGATTTTGTCCAACTCTTCCCGCGTGAGTTCGCGGGCTGGAAGGTTCGGTTGCTGCGAATAGGTCTGCGTACCTGGCTGCTGCTGATACTGGCCGGGGTCCTGCCGAGGTATCCCTTGCTCACCAACCGGCGCATTGATGTCCTGCTGTTGCTGTTCTTGCGCGACAGCCGCGCCTCCCATCATGACGGAGAGTAGCAGCGCTACCGGAACCCCTTTGGTCTTCATCTTCATGCCCTGCTCCATCAAGACTCGTTCTTGTTGAAATTCTGTGTGGCGCTGATGCTGTCTATCCCGATCCCGTTCGGGTTGGCCTCGGAGGGCCGAAGCGCAACAATCAGCATCGTCAGCAATATGTCCGACCGCCTCGTGTCCACGTTTGACTGCTGAAATTGAACGATAGGGACTTCCACTCGCCAAAAACGGCGTCCCTGCAAAAAGCCGACCTCTTTGATGTTCGGAACGCCGGATCGGTAAGCTGTTTGCGTAACGAAGTTCTCTCTAAAGGCGATAGGGGAGCCGGTACGGTTCACTTCCTGAACATAGGAGTTTTGGCCAGAAGGCGTGAAATACTGCCTCAGAGCCGAACCGATGATCGTCGCCTGATTATAGTAGTCGTATGAATTGACCGCGACTGCGGCATCAGAAGCGAAATCAATAAGCCTCGCTTGACTGATCGCAGCTTCTTTCAGGACCGTCGCGTTGCACGAGCTGCCGGTGCCCTGCTCACGCCAGACAAATTGCGTGACAGGTTTCATCAGATAGGTGTCGGCCGTCATCGCGAAGCTCGCAACGACACCAAGGCCAAAGAGACCGCCAAGACCTATAATCGCAAAGCGGTAGATCTCGACACCTTTCATGGACGCCCCCCTTCTTCGACTGGCTGCGTCGAGACAAGGCGACCAATCGCAATACCCTTTGGATTAAGAGGGGATTTGTGAGTACGAACGATCGTTGCATAGAAATCACGGTTTTCCGACCGACGATCCTGCGAGTTCCGGTAGATCAGCGTCATTGGGACGACGATTTCCCACTCATAGCGAGACGTACCGTCCGGCTGTCGAGTTGGCCCTTGCCTCGATATCACTGCGGGACCGCGTTGGGTTGCGGTAGCGTTCTGATATTTCGCGACGACATCCTTGATGATGCCCCACTCGCTGACCGAAAGACGATAATTGTTGCGGCCTTCAAGCGTCATATAAAGCGACGTGCTGCTGTTGATCTGGTCGCGCCAAGAAGTCCAATCGTAGGTTTGGATCATGCGGATCGCGTTTACCGCAAAGTCGCGAGCGGTCGCGTCTGCCACCATCGGCTCATCAAGGCCGATAGGCGCACACACTGACTGAGCATCAGTCGTGCCCAAGAAGGCAGTTGCCGGGAATTTTACGAACCGCGCATAAAGAATTTGCGCCAGATGAACATAGATCAGAACAACGGCAACTGCCAAAAGCAGCGTGAAAACGCGCATGTTCCGCAAGATCGCGGCCATCGCTGCATTGTCTTCTAAAATAGCCTCTTTCGACTTCACCGCGCCGTATTCCCCTGCAAAATCGGCACCGGGCAACCAAAAACCCCGCCATCGGCGACGTAAGGTTCAGTCACCGCATTTGCCTGTAAAACATATCCGAATAACAGCACTGCGAGCGTCCCCACGATCAGCGCCGTCCATAAGATCGTAAGCTGTTGCTGCTTGGCGATAATCTGTTCACGCGCGATAGAAGGCGCGACCGGATCGGGAAGAGTAGCCAAAGCGAACTTTGGCACCCTTACCTCACTGAATTTCTTCTTCTTATCGAAAAGCCCCATTGGCGACCCTCATTCCTTCAGGAGAGCATCGACAACCGGCATCATGGAATTGTCCCACCCCTTGAGAACGGCGACTTTGCCAGAAGCTTTCGGCACCACGAAAAGCGGTACTGCTGGAGCACGATCAGGCAGATTTGCCGCCAGCGTCAGCCAAACCTCGAAGTTCTGGTTGACCTCTTTGTCGAGGTTGGCATCCGGCGACATGTCGAGACCTTGCGTCTGCTGTGCCATCAGATTGTGAAGCGCCTTGACCTTATCCTGTTGTTTCAGGACACCCCGAATGCCCGGCAACGCATCAAGCTGTGTGGCCTGATCGCCGAGCACGCTCACCGGCACAAAACGGATCGGGTACTTGCCTGACAACGCCTTATGAGCTGCTTGGCAATACGGGCACCGAGGATCGAAGAACATGACAATGGTGTTCTTCTCGCTCGCCTGCTGACCGGCAGGCGTGTCGGAAATGCTCGCCAGTGAGGCTAGGCCGGTCAGCAATTGGTTTGCTACATTCAGGTCGGCAATTTCATACCCGGAATCGACCCCTTGCCGGGTAATGGGTTGCGCCGATGCGATGGCGTTCGGCTGAGCCTGCTGCGTCTGCTGAGTTTGCTGCACCGGTTGCTGCTGTACCGGCTGCTGCTGGTATTGGACCTGCGGAGGCTGGTAAGGCTGCTGCAACGGGAATTGTTGCGCCTGATACTGAGGTTGCTGTGGATACTGACCCGGCTGCGGATAGAAGCCCGGCTGCTGCCCCGGAAACTGCGGATACTGGCCCTGCGATTGCTGCGGATATTGGCCCGGCTGAGGCTGGTAGCCGTTCATCATGGGCGGTGCGCTCTGCGGCGCAAACTGCTTCGGTAAAACAAAGACCCCCAAGCAGGCTACGCCAACGAATGCCGTAGCCCAAATTCCCTGAATGATAATCTTCTGCGTTCCCGAAACGCTTTCCTTCGATGACGTGGTCTCAGCCATGACAATCCCGTTGTTAGAACCCGATAAACCGGTTTTCGCCATCGAGCGAAAGCCATCTACAAATCAACCGTCGCCACCTTAAACGACAACGATTTTAGAATCAATTTTTCTATCAAACATTTCCGGGCAGTTGTAAATGTGTCTCGCTTCACGAGACCTCGCGCCGCTGTCCTACTGGCTGACGACGCGCCAAGCGCCCTCGATCATCCGCAGACTCAAGGCCCGAGTATCCTTCGCGCCCGTTTTGACGCGCTCTAGGGTCACATCGGCAAGATAGGTTGCGTCATCCTGAGACCGGATATTGTCGATTGAAACGATCTTCACAGCCTGAGGCGGGATAACATGCCACTCGGCGGCGGCGGCACCATACGCTTGTACGGCCTCCTGATACTGCTGTGCCATGCGGCTCATCACAGCTCCTTCAATTTCCGCGTGACTCGGCCCCTTATCTCCGCAGCCAGCAAGCAGTCCGCAAATAATCAAAATAGCTATTCGTTTCATTTGCATGTCCTCTCCTGTCCAATGATTCCACCCCAAATAAAAAAGGCACCGGCCTATATGGCAGGTGCCTTCCGTCTCTCGCAAGTTGCAGAATTATTTTATGCGGCGTTCCGAGAGTCATTCGCCAGTCGGGCGGCTCTCATCTCTTCCAGAAGCGCCTTTTGCGTCTCGTGAAGAGCACGGGTTTCCTCCAGCAGATCGACCAGAGTAAGCCTTGCGCATTCGCCTTGGATCAGGAGGTTCGTCAACGTACCTTCTGCCGTTGCATTTCCTTCTACAAGCGTCAGGCCATTAAAGAGGCTTGCATTATAGAGGTCGCGAACATCCGCAGCACGCATCTGGGGCTTTGGTTTTTTTCCGAAGAATTCCAACACCTTAACCTCCTGCAAAAAATTCGACATTAATTTCCGTTTCTAAATATATGTCAAATCCCCAATCATATCAAGGATTTTAGGTCGCTCACGAGTTAAAGTCCTCACTCAGCAGCAGCCAAAAGCGCCCCTGTATTCAAAGTCGCCGCTCGAATGGAATTGTTGCGAAGAGCTGTACGCCTTGCCACACGCAAAGGCTGGTCAATCAAGACACCAAACGCCGCCATTGCCAGCTCGCTATCCGTTGCCGACAACCCTGCGCTGGAAATGCTATCCGCGTAGCGCGCCTTCAGCGCATCCTCCAATTGGTCGATCTCGCGGTTTACCGAGATAGCGCCGCTGCTGCTGTCTAGCGCGGCGAGGCTTTCGACAATTGCAGCATCGAGCTGCCCCTGCGAAACGATGCCGCTTTCCAGCATATTTTTCAGGGTTTCAGCCACAACCTCGATAGGCGTATCAGCCTTTGGCTTGCTCCTTCTAAACCGCTCATCGCGGATCACACTTGAAAGCGTCGTAAGAATATCACGGAGCAGAACCGCAATGCCGTCACGATCCTTATGGTCGAGATATCGCCTCGTCGGATCAGCCTGCGTAAATGACCACTCTTTGATGCCTTCCGCGCTCAGCTCCTCAAGCATCTTCTCTTGGCGATCACGCTTGCGAATTGCTTCTATCGATTCAGGATCACGAGATTTTACCGGCACAAAATGGTTTAGCCGCCATTCTGTGACTTCAGGGACCCCACCGGTATAGAAAGCGGTATAGCGGATCGTCCGGCTCTCACCACGTCGAATCCGACCTTCCCGCGTCTGCGTGCCTACGATCAAATGGAATTGGCCGTCTTGCTGCCCTGCGATGTCGGCATATTTGATCACGTCCTCTTCTTCGTAACTGACCTCATCACTCAAACGGGTGGTCTTGAAGGCAGCGCGCTGATCAACCTTCATCCCTCTCGAAACAGGGGTCATCACTTTGGATCCCCACCCCCGGATCAGCTTAAATGTGTTGCTGTCTTCGCCCCCGACGAAACGGCCAATATGCCTCAACGTGGTATTCTGAAGCGTCTCTTGGGCTTCCTGCGGGGAGGCTTTTTCGAGAGAGTCGGGCGTCTGCATACCGAACGTGCATGAAACCCCAAAAGAGCGGGCTTGCGCAGCGGCGACAGAAAATCCCTCGACAACATAATATCCGTACTCATCGAAAATGAGCGGATAGGGCATGTTCGATTTGCTAGGTGATGCGTCCACAATACTGCGGCGGTCGCCCTCAAGCGGCTTATGGAGCAGGTTGCCGAGAACCTGTTTCACAGCCGCAACCGTGATCTTTCCAAGAGCCGCTGTGCTTGGTGGAGCTTTTTCGAGCGAGGGGATCATTACAAACACTATGCGACGGTTCAGGAAAACGTCGCTCATGTTGATTTCACCGACCTGCGCGTTAAACACATGCCCGAAGGAATAGGTCAGCATCGCAGCGGGTTCCGACAGGCTCATCGTCATGTAACCCCACTGTCGGTACACCTCGGCACGAGAAGTTTCGTTCGCTTGGTTCTGATCGCCGCCGCCCGTGCCTCCCGCGAGCTTTCGATAGCTTTCTATCATTTCTCGGGAGAGCGCTTCGACCTCGTTTTCGCCAGACAGGAGCGCCATCGCAATCTTCGTATCGTTGGCGTCGATCATGGGAGGCGGCTCTTTCGGCATGACCTGGCTATAGCCCGGCAGATCGAGAAGAACCTGCTCCAAGCTCTGGCAAGCCTGCTTCAACCGAAGAAAATCTTCATGCTTGCCTTCATCCGGCAGGCTGACTACGCGGCCGTGCTTGTCCCTGAAGCGGCCAAACCATACGAGGTTTTCAACGTTATTAAGCTGGAAAAACTCTGTCAGCAGTCGCGGATTGTAGTCAACATATCCCCGCTCTTGAAGGAAAGTCAGAGGCCGGGGAAGCGCCTTGTTGAGCTGCATAGCTCGCTGCGCGAACACGCTGTTCGATCCTTCTGCTGGCGGAATGAATGTTTCCATCAGCGTGCTTTTCTGGTCAGATGACCCCATCGAAAAGGGGTTGAAAGTGTTGGTCAACTTGACTTCGGAATGGCCGTAAAAATCCTTCGCGCCCATCATGAAGTTGAGGGTGAGAAAGTCCTCATCCCTACCGAAAAGGCGGGTGATTTTCTTCAGTGAGTTGAGGGTATCGGCCGATGCCTTACCGTCAACCATAATCGCACCGCTGTTCAGGCAAAGGGCATTGAACACAAGTCCAAATATCTCTTCGGACTTACCGGAACCGGTGCCGCCAAGAACCATTCTGTGGGTCTGGATGTCTTTCGCGGCAGACCACACCTCCTGACCAGAGTACGCCCCCCGGCCTACTCCGTGGTAAATGACGCCAGCGCCAACGTCGCCTGTAGACTTGTCTTTGAAGCCCTTTTTGCCGAGGTCCATCGGAACCCGGTAAGGGGCATCCCACAACTTACGGGCATAGCTCCCCTGTGACAGAGCGAGGAATACCGCGCCAATCGCCAGAAGTTCCGGCCAGAATGGTGCCCAAGACAAGAGCAGAGCTATGACAGCCAAGCCAAAATAGGGCTTGAGAACGTCAGCGGGATCGTTGTGGCAATCCTTCACCCATTCGGTGAGGCTTTTCCTCCTTTCGCGCCGGGAGGATAAGCGAACAACGTCTGTATGCTCGACGCCTTCAAACTCTCTCGTGCGCTTCGCCATTCAACTACTTCCCTGTGCCACCAAGGCGACGGGGCGGATTGCTCCCTCCGTTGCCAAGGCCCCCGCGAGGCTGGTTCCGCATCCGGGCAATCTGACTGCCAGTTCCGGCCAACGACCCACGCCCGCCGATGGCAATCTGCGATGCTGCCGCAGCAGCAGGATTTCCAAGCATCCCTTCGCCGCGCTGCGCTTGCGATCCGAGGAACCGGCTCATACCTGCCTCGACGCCATCCATCACGGCATCCCCAACGCCGTCGATCAGGCCGCAGCAGATGGAAACCAGCGCTACCGCCGCCGAGGCGTAGATCATGAACCCGCCGATTGCCAACGCGATATTGCCCAACTGCCCCCCGGCGCTGACCGGTCCAGCATAAGCCATGGCCGCATATGCGTTTCGTGTGAGGATGTTGAGGAAATCCAGCCCCACGCGCATGAGCATCATGCAGAAGATAAGTCCGATGATGATGAGAGCCGGGCGCACCAGCAATGCCAGCAGCACCATCAACGCTCGCGCGATGCTCGTCCCCTGCAAACCACCTTGCCGGTTTGGGTAGAACATTTGCATCAGCCAGAACGGCGCTGTGATGATCGTCTGTACCGCCAAGATCAACCACGAGAGTGCGGCGAGAAAGAAGTAGATCAGCGGCATGTACGGCACGACCACAGCCAGCAGAAAGCCGATGGCGACCAATAGCCAGCCGAGGGGACCCACCATTTCAAGCAGCTTTCCTCCGATATACGCCAGTGGGTTCACCATCCCCACCGCCGATTCCGACGCAATTTCACCAGCTTTGGCAGCAGCGACGAGAGCGCCGCCGGCACCGAGCATCGCACCGCCCGTCGTTTGCAGTTGCGGGATAGGATCGGCCCAACCTTCTCCGTTCAGAGAGTTGCCTTCATTGTTCTGGCCCATCATGCCGAGCACCCAATCGGTCAGACGGCCCCAACCCATACCCGCACCGCGAATAGCCGCGATATCAGACGAGTTCGTCCCCAATCCGCTATCTCGGTTTGCGTTGTTCAAGAATGTGCCCGACATCTGATCGAGGTTGGCCATGTCCGACGAATACTGCTTGAAGAAGACTTCCAGTTCATTTGAACACGTTGATTTCCAGAAGGCCCACGAGCTGGAGACCACGCAGCCCCAAGCTGCCGCCAGATCGCGCGAGGCAGGAGTAGCAGAAACGGATATCCCCTTGCGGATGCCGTCGCGGGCAGAGGTCGCATTCACGAGAATACGCTGGTAGAGGACCGCATAGAACCAGCCGTTTCGATTAGAAGCAGACATTGCCTGCGCAGTTGTCTGGCGCAGCTCCGGTTCAGATTGCTGAAACTGAGTGTTGATGGCTTGCTTAGCCGCCGCCACAACCGTCGAGATAGACTGCCCAATAGCGTCCACTTCTGCCGGGCCGCGCTTCCGCATGCCATCTGCAGGGTACAGTATGTCAGTCAACCTCTGCGCTTCGGTATCGAGCGACGAGAGGATTGCATCGGCACCGGCCTTACCTGTTCGGGCAGCATATTTGCTGATTGTGCTGGCGATCTGGTTCTGGATGGCCATGTTGGAAGGATCAGCGTTCGCGTTCGCCTGAGCGTTCGGCACCGATTTTTCAATGGAATAGGTAGCCGTAACGCCGCCGCAAAGCCCAATGCTGTCATTCAGCGAAGCAGGAGCTTTGAAGTAGATGCTCCGTTGCGCAAATCCTTCTTGGGTGTCTCGTACCTCTGCCCCGAAACAGGAGTAATCTGGCCGTTCGTCGTTGCCATACTGGCAAGACTTTTATTCAGCGAACGTTTGCAAAGCTCGCCGCCCACCCGCGCCTGCAACGCTTGGGTTATAGCAGTCCGCAGATCAGATTCGGTGCCATCCCCCCGTCACTCCACCAGCCGCTCTCATTCAGGTTCGTGAACGTCTTGTTGACGGCATTGGCACTTGCCATTTTATCGCCAGCGATGCGCCACATCGAGTCCCCGAGGCCAGACGACCATACGGCCACCTGCATCGTGCCTATTTGCAACGCGCTGTATCCGTTGAAGGCCGGGAAGCAGAGGATCGCGCCCAAACCGGCTAAAACAAGCGTCCAGCTTGGGTTCATTGAACGACCACCGGCCTCGCCATCATTTGCCGTATCTTTAAGGGCCGCGAATATGAGGTAGGTGGCAACGACAGCGATGACAGCCAGCATCGCCCAATTCAATGTTGTGACGAGCTGCGCCAGAATATCGTTGGTGTTATCGCAGCTACCGCCAGACGGAGCCGCTTGACCACCCGGCACCCATAGGTAATCGAACGTGCAGCCAAGAATTCGCCGAAGGAATACGAGGCCCGCACTATAATCTTCGGGAGTGAAAAGCTCTGTAATATCCGGCCGCTCAGCCATTGTGTCCCCCTAAGACGTTAAATACTCATACGTGGTGTGGCCGCATTTCTAGGCTCAGCCGGGCGCGCTCGTGTCTTGCTATCAAGGTCAGACCTACTTGCCTGCACCACGGCCCTCATATTCGACATGAAGGTAGCAAGCTCGTCGCCAGTAGGCGTCAAACTTGGGGAACCGACGCTTGAAAGCGATCCCCCCATCTGTTCCATTGATTGCGTAGCCGCCACGTGGGCCTCAAATGCCCGCGCAAATATCTCTGCTGGTTCGGTCAGGTACGCCGCATACTGCGGAGAGATAAGGCCCTTTTCTTCCAGCGCCGAGACAATCCTTCTGGTGGATTGCGCGAATTTATGGGAGCGAACCTTTTCCAAGATAAAGTCTTTATCGCCAACATTGTGTATCTGGTGACCGATCTCGTGAATCAGGGCACCGGGCCGCGTCGGCACAATGTGAATTGCGTGAAGCTGAATATCTTCGTTGGCTCGATAAAGCGTTGCCGATCCACGGTCCAAGCCACCGGCCCGGCCCATATCAGGGGCAAAGAAAAACTTCACGGTTTCATCGCCGAAAAGGCGATCTCTCGGCATTCCAAAGGCTTTCGCCGCTGCCGACAGCGCTTGAGTAATACGTGCCTTGGCGTCAGTGGCAAGATCGAGCGACAATCCCTGTTGGACGGTAAAGGTGTTCGGGCCGAGATCGGGCGCACCCTTCGGCTGGAATTTCGCTCCATCATAGGCACGATAACTAATCCGTTCGCCCGCAGCCTCCACGAGCCGCCCGCGCAGCGATGAGGCAAGATCAACCTCCGCAAGACCGGTGGCATTGATAACCGAAACCTCGCGCGCAATGGCTTCCACCATTGCCTTGATTGACGTGTCGGCCGCGATCTGCGCCTCGCGCCCACCCGCATCCCATTCCATCAGGCTATCGAGCTTCTCTTGCCATCCATGCCGACCGGTAGAGACAGCTAGCAGAACCGTTCCCCATGTCTCGGCCGCGCGTAAAGGACCAACCTTGGCTACTAAGCGGTCATAAACCCCGAACGCGTCCCCCTCAAATGGCAGTTGCTTGGCGGCAGCGGCTCTTGCACCCATCACCGCATATGCATGCTGGATTGAACGGTTTATATGCTGCAAGAGGGGAACCGGCGCGTCGGCCGCAAAAGCGTTCAGCACCGCATCTGTGACCTCGCGGGAGGATCGAGCGGGAGGCGCAATGTTCGTTGGCGCCCGTGCTGTAACGCTCAGTGCCCCCATAATGCGCCCCTTGTCAAAGAATGCTTCCAGCCGGGTCACGACATCATTTAGCGAGCGCACATCGTTCATATGCTCATAGATCGCTGGGCGGCCATCGTTACCGCTCTGGATCATCGCCCATCTGCCTTCGTATGCCTTCTCAACAGCCGCAGGGCTAGGCTTATGCGCTAGCTCCAATCGGAGAAGATAGCGGCCCCCGCTCTGCCTCAAGGAAAGCGAGATGCCGGGGCCGAAATCGAACCACTTTTTCGCGTTCTGGTCCATCTCTCCTCACCTTTCATCGAAGCTGAACGGGTTGATCCCAAATCCTATGTCGCTAACGCGCCCGACCAATTCCTGCTCGTTTATGACGCCTGCCGGGGCAAACTTCGTTCCATCGTGCTTGACGAGGCAACATTTATCGAACTTCAGCTTCTCGCCGTTCTTGTCCTGTGCCTGCAACAAGGCACACGCCTCCATCTGAATCTCACCGGCCTTTTCTTTGCCGAAGGCCAGAGTGACCCGATAACCTGGCTGCACTGCCCCCTTCGGTTTCGGGGCTATAACGAAAAGCCAGAGTCCCGAATCCGGCCCATCACCTTTGAACCAAAGGACGCTGCGGCCGGGAGGAATAGCGTCACAGCCAATTCGCGCAATATACTCGCCGATTGGCATGCCGCCCGGCTCACCATCGATGAACGCCTCTTTTTCCGCTGCATATGCAGCATTCTTGAGGGTGATGTTCAGTGAGGTAGATTCCTCAACTGACAGCCTTTTCACCTGCGGCGAAGCCTCTTGCTTCGGCGTGGCGGCAACAGAAGGCTGCTCGAACGACGTTTCGCGCTCCGATCGCTCGAATTCCCCGATCTCATCCTCATCCGAGAACCCGACCTGATCTTTCGCCTGCTTCTCGATCATTGCAGCGCTCGGAGCATCGTCGTCATCTTCCACACTCGAATACGCATCAACCGTCATAGTCGCTCTCCGCATGTTTCGATCCGCTCGATGCAAGTCGCTCGTCAGCCAGCCTCTCCACGGCTTCCTGAATCTGCTTGGCGGCATAGAGCATCTTCGGCATTCGGCTGATCCGACCTAACGCCTCATTGATCGCCGCCTTCATCCTGTCTGGATTGAGCTGCACATCAGATTTGCGTCGAGCCTCTTCGTGCTTCGCCGCCGTTGCCAGCTCTGAAACGTAGATGTCCCGTGCAGCCGAGGGGCGCGAGGGATCATCTACCTCATAGGTAATTTCGATGTCGCCATCGCCGACCTCGAAATCCTGATCATCGAAATAGCCGTCGCTATCCGGGACAGCCACATCAACGTCTACTGTCGCTATCTCGTGGCTATCGTTGTGATCTGCGCGTTCGGCTGGCTTATTTCCTGTCAATTCGATCCCTGTGCCTCTGCTGCGAGCATTCCTGCAACGACCGCGGCCTTGCGAGCCTCTGACTCCGAATGGTAGGTGCGGAGGCGCATCGAAAGTGCCCGCAAGCGGTTAAGTTCGATCATCAGGCCACGCTCTGACTGCATCTGAAGAGCATTGGTCCATTTTTGATAGGCGGGACCACCGCCATAGTTGTCTATCAAGGCATCCATGGCCTGAAGGACGCTCCCCGCCCCATCTCCGTCCCCGCTGGCCTTATTCGACATCGCCGCGACCGCAGCCAACGAAACTAGCGCAGGCGAGCGCCAAGCCTCTGCCTCGCGCGCACGCAGCATCGAGAATTCACCTCCAACAGTGCCTGTCTCATTACCCGTGGGCTTCTCCACCGCAAAACCAGCGAGCTGCTGGATTACTTTTCGCTTATCCTCTTCCGAGGCATTTACATCGAGCAACAACGAGGCGTCCGTCGAGCGCGGATCTCGCCGGTCAGCCGCCTGCTGCGCGACACTCGGAACAGATCCCGGCGATACGTCGATCTGCTTGTAAACACGCGAGGTTGAGCTACCGGTGCCATCAATAGCGCCCGTCACCTTCTGCAAAAACGCCACTTGGGCGCATGCATTGGGTCCTTGCCCTGTCTCATACGAGTAGTTTTCCTTGATCGCGACCAAACGCTCGCGCCGCATCTGCTCAGTTACGGTATTTGCGTAAGCCTCTTGGCTCTTCTTGGTGGCCTGCTGCAACCTTTGCCCTTCGCCGGAAGTTTGCCGGTTGAGCACCTTGAGCGCTGCGAGGACCTGTTCCAGCGTCTCGGAGCCAGCTTTGGCGACATCATTTTCCAAAATCTGCGTTTCTTGGATCAGATGCTTTTCGACTTGCTCGTGGGTGGCAATCCATCCAGTGCTAATCGCACACCATGCCGCAGCGGCCGAATTAGCGCCAAGCAGCATGCTACCGCCGAGAACAACTGAACCGAGAACAAAACGCTTATGCTTTTTCATCGGACAGCTCCTATTGAAGACCGGCGCGGCGCTGGCCAGCGCCTACAGAGACAACGCCCTCGTTGCCGTTGAACACAGCTCGGTTAACCCGAGACAGGGCATAGGAAGACAGCGCCAGTTCCGTTCTCGCATTGTCTTTGACCTGAAAAGCCATCAGAGCGATGTTTGCGGCTTCAATCCGAACAGCGTCGAGCAGCGTGGCTCTCAGCGGCTTGTCGGCGCTGGCCTGCGCCCACTTCACCCCACCATCGTCACCTGTCCAATGCTTCATCAGCTCGGCCAGCTTTTCTCTCGGGCCACCCGGCTCATTTTCGGCAGCGATGGACGACAAAACGTTCACCACGACCGAACGACGAACATCGTTCCTGTTCTTTTCGAAGGTCTGCAAATCGCCTGCCACACCGCCACCGGCTTGCTTCTCAATCGGGGGTCCGGCAACGAAATTGATATACTCTGCCGCCGCCGAGCTGTTGCCGCTGAATATAGCTTCGGCATCAAAGTTCGAGCCGCTTTGCGCCAATGACGCCCAATCCTTCGGGGACCCATATTGGCCCGGCTTGAAATAGGTGCCATTACGATAGGACGCGGCTTTCCCGGCCATTGCCATGTTTGCAGCATAGAAAGACTGGCTCTTTGTCTGCAAACCGCAACTGTCATAGCCCGTGACGCCATAGCGCTCTTTCGCATCGGCAATTTGATACGCCTGCCTCTGCGCAACATTTGCGCTTGCTGCCGCTTCAGCAGATTTCTTTACCACGGTAGAGGTTTGCTGACCCGATCCCGATTCCTGTTTCGTCAGGACCTTCAGCGCTGCCAACAGAAGCTGGCGTTGGCGCATCTCTTCCGTGATGAGCAACGTCTTCGATTTCACGATCTGCGTCGTCACAGCAGTATCGAGCTGTAGCGTCCGCTGGATTACATGCGCCTCAACAGCACATGTCACGGCAAACGCAGGGACGAAATCCCCGCCATCGTAATCGCAGCGAGATAAAACGCCGCCTTTTTCTTCGAAATAACGGTCATTGCATATCGCCTCCCATACCCGACACCGCCACGCCCATCATTGTCGAACGGGACGCTGAAAGCGCCGCGCCGCGCATACGGGCATTCATCAATTCCAGACGATCCCCTACAACTTCAGCATTAGGCTTGATCGTCGGCAGTGGGGCGAGGACATCAATGTAGTCCGCAGCCGTCACGACTTCAGCGCCGCCATAATTTCTATTCACGAGAAACGGCGCTGCATTCGAATCCCCGGCGTTGCGCTCGCTTCGAACGGTCGATTGGCAGTATGTCGGGCCGAGGGCCGCACGCTCCTGATCGGTGCAGTAATGTCCGATCCTCTTAAGAAGCGAGTTCTTGATTGTCGCGGCCGCGTTTCCGCCGCTGCTCAGGTATTTCTGATCAGATGACCGGAAAGCGGTCAGCATCTTCTTTTCGGAATTATCGACACCTGAGAGACCCGACCTTGCATCCACAACAGCGCAGGATGTCTCACCTTGACCAGTTTCATACGAATATCGGTTTTTGATGTCGGCCATACGGAGCGCCTGCTCTTGCGCAAGTTCCGCATTCACCGCCGCCTCTTCCGATTTCTTGATCACGTGCTGTGTTTGGGATGCTGAGCTGGAGACTTGCCGGTCAACCGTTTTCAGGCCAGCCATGAAGCGCTCGAAACTAGTCGCCCATTCCATGATCGTTGCATTGGCAGCGCCCGGCATCGTCGTGCCAGCGAAAGCGATGCCAATCACCAGTGCGGTTGCTGCTTTTCGCATCGGATATCCCCTTTACTGCTGGAAGAGATTTCCGAACGGGTTGCTCGTGTTTCCGGTATTGCCGGTGGGCTGCGTTCCATTACCCACCGTGTTGTTTCCAGCCTGCACGGCAGGCGGGGTCATGATCGGCTGGTCGATGCCGTTGCCGGTGCTCATTGACGCCAGCGTGAAGTCATACTTTCCGATGCCAGGAATACTCGGAAGCTTCAGCTCTGTTACGCTATTCCCTGAACCGCCAAGCAGCTCATTCATCTGTCCTCCCATGACGGAATCGAACTGGTACATATTGTTGTTGATCTTCCCCACCACCTTCTGCAGTTGGTCATTGAGCACTTGGCAAACTTGCTGCTGAGCTTTCTGGATCAAACCATTGATCAACTGATCCGCCGCCCCGCCCAAGAAATCGAAGCTTGTGGGGATCAGGTTCGAGAGATCGAGGGAATCGAGCAGGTTTGAGCCAAGGCAGCTATTGGCCCCGTTAAAAAACTCGGAGCTATCCACTTTCGCTGCATCGAGAAGCGCTATCTGTCTCTGAACCGCTGCATCGGCCGCTTGAGTGATCCCGCATCCACCCGCACCTTGAGCGGAAGCCGGTGAGGCCGCAAAAATCGCCGCCGAAACTGCCAACCCTGCAAACGTCGCCTTCGTTGTGGCACGCATGTCCGTCTCTCTCCTGTTAGCCTCTTTCCCACGCGGCAAGAGCCGCCAAAGCAATTCTCAAATTTCTGACGGACAAAACCGCCGCGAGATGATCGGCACCATATGCCGCCGTCTTCTCGAAACCTTGGCCGGTGCGATCCTCGACCGCGAGCGGCTTGTACAGGTCAACGAGGACGGCACCTTTCAGCGGATTTACCGCCAGTTGAGTTCCGCTATCGGGGTTTGCGTTCTCTGGCACTCGCTCGACCTCTGAATTTCACTGTGAAATCAAAAAAAGATTTACTGCATAATGCGGCAATATCCAACCCCCGCAGGCCGCATTGAGAGCAATCCCGCAGAGTTGAATAAGAACGGCCTGTCGGCAGGAAAAACGCTAAATACGGAACCTTTGGACGATTTTGATAAACCGCTCTTCGATTTTCGGAGCATCAAGGGGATATTTTTCTCGGAGCAGAACTTTCGGAAGGCATTCGCCACAATATCTGCATCAGGGGTGACGCCTGTCGAATGCTCCCTAACCAGATCACGCCAATGGCTGAAATAAATCGATCCGCTTGCTGGAAATGCTACGGCTCCAATGGCCCGCCCACCTTCTCTGCGCGGCTCTGTTGTCTTCGATCTTTTATTTAAAAAATAAGATTCTGATTTCTGCCTAGTATTTTGTGTACCCCTTGCAGCGGAAACCGGGCGGTCAGACCGGTCCTTTTTTTGCATTCGCTCAAGTCGAGCGCGGCACCAGTTCACGACCTTGATCAAGCAAGCCTGAGCGGGCCGTATAATCGACGTTACACCCAACGTCTTCCCGCTCTCAACCACGATGAAACCGCTCGATTTCAGATGAGCCAAAGCCTGCTCGACTGATGATCGGCTGCACCCCGCCTTTTTAGCTATTGTCGCAATGGAAGCGTCACATCGCCCGCGCGCGAGGGCGCTAAGCTCGCAGATCGTGTGCAATACCGCTCGAAAACTGGCACGAGGAAGCTTCGCATAGATCTCGGCTACGTTTGCCCCGCTCTTTTCGAGCTTCGCTGAGAACCAACCCGCACTGATGTTACGAGTTCTCGCCTGCGCACGCCGTTCCTCCAAGGTAAGCCTCGAATGGATGGCCAAGGGTGTGCCCCATTTTACCGGTCGCGCTCTCCGGCCCGCCGAGAGTTCCGCCCGACGCTCATTCACCGCGCCGTAGACAGACTCCACAAACTCATCATCCAGTAGCCCGCGAGCGTGCGCACCGATGACAGCCTTGATGCAACTATCCAACGCCGAATGTGACCATGTATTTTTGACGTTAGATAGGATTGTTCGTTCGCTGAGTTGGCACGTCGCCAACGCTGAAGCACTCATCTTTCTCTCTTTCCGGTTAGCCGGAAACGCCGAGAAAAAAAGACAAAAAGACTTGCATTTCGCCCTGAAGGAATCTACCTTCTAGGGAGAACGGCGCTCGGCAAAAGCGTTCTTTTCTATCTTAGTTTTCGACCCCGGACGGGAGACCGTCTGGGGTTCGGCATTTCTGGGTTAGCTTTCTAGTCCTTGACTGATTCCCTTTCCAAAATTTTTCACAATGAAACCCGACAGAAAAAGTATGTCAAACTTTTTAACGCCGGGTAACTCATTCTACACGGCTGCAACTGCTGGTGACGTGGCTCTCTCTGAGCGCACCGACATAGTAGCCTCCGTTTTTGCTCCCAAATGCTGACTGATCAGCTCACGGGAGAGATTCGCCACAACCTCATTGTACACGACCAGCGCGCCTTTGATGCCGATCATCCCATCAAGGGACTTATCGCTCGCCGCAGCGCATAGAATCGCGGCTACGTCCGACGCCGATGCGATCTCCTTCGCCACTGTCGAGTTGCGCACCACGGCCGTGCCAAGCTTGTTGCTCCAATCTGCGCAAAGCGCATCCTTGGATTTGTCGCAAACATCGTTCTTGGCTTTTACGATTACGCCGAAGGTCTTCCCACCGAAGGCAGCCAGCGCGCCTTTTTCGCTGAGTGACGCGGCGCACCTGGCTATCTCCTTTTGGTCCCAATAGACCCGGAAACCACTGGCCGCGTCAGACGCGCCCTCTCGAATTCGGATCGATGCGCCGGGAGTGAAAAGCTTTTGCGTCGAGTCCCCGAAAGGATCGGTGCCGACAAAAAGACCGGTATTGATCGCCCCTTGCTGCCGTACAGCTTTGACGATTTGCTCATGCATCTCTTGCAGCCGAGGCCGGATCAGATCGCGAACATGATCAATCGTAACCTTGCAGCCACCGTGGACCATCCTTGTGAGCATGTCACAGGCGATGTATTCCGCCCGCGCCTCGTCGTCTGCCTCGCTGATAATCCCCGTCATTCCTAAAAGGAGGCCGGAAACGGAAGCCACGTCAGCTTTCATGAAGCCGACACGGCTTGCCACGCTCGATGTCAATTGCTCGAGCACTTTCTTGTGCCCATCGCGCTTGAGCAAAAAGCAGTGCCGGATCGCGCCGCTTTCGTCCGTATACATTGCCTTTTCGCCCATTCGCTTCCCCGCGAGAGCCGAAACGGCGGCAAAAAGGTTGCCTTCAACAGCATATCGCGTCCGACTGACGCTCCCGCCCTGCACATTCTGGAACAGGGCCATCATCACGCTGTCTTCGGGACTGCCATCTCCCAAGAACGGCTTCCAGTGAAGACGTTCATAACCATTTCCGAAATCGGGGATTTTCCCTTCGCTTCGGCTTCTTCCAGCGCCTGAGCGAGAGGTTGAGACCACATGGGCGCAATGGACCGGGCGAGGCCAATCCCGTCATCGTCCAGACGCGCACTCTTGAACGCCCATATCTTCGTGACGCCCTTAGCCTCAACTGTCGCTTGGTGTTCTTCGCGTAGGATCGCATAGACAGATGCCATCGGCATATCGATCAGGTGCTCCTCGCCGGGTACTGCGATCCGCACGCTCCACTCGCCAAGATTCAGGGGCTTCTCCTCGTTGAAGCGTACATCGGTGATCACGGCCGGGACACCGATCTCTCTATCGGTGTGATCTGTCCCGTCGATATAATCGACGGCGGCATTGAACAGCGTCGAATCTCGCAGCCTTGAGACCAGCTTGGGGTAAACCGTGACGATAGCGCCGGGTGCGAGTGTTGGTGCTATGTCGAGCAGGAAATCAAGCTTGTGCCCGGCATCGAGCACCATTTTCTCAAGCCCCTTGATTTCCTTTTCAGCATCGCGTGTCCATTGATTATCCCAAAACCCTTGGGCGACCTCCAATGGGTGTTCTGTCGCTCCAAGGCTGCGCAATTCGTCAGAGCGGTTCATCACACGGTCGAAAATCGGATCAGAGAAACGAATTTCCTGACCACTCGGCGCGAGGCTTTCCAGCCGCTCAACAACCGACATCTCGCGGCCAAGGGTTTGATCGATCATCCATCCCTTGCCCCGCGCTACCGCGTCCTCAACAGCCAGCACATCGATTGGCTTGATTGTCTCCTTGTAAGTCAGCTTGTTGAGCGCAAGGGGACGTTCGGACATGCGTGCTGATGCCGCGTTGCCACTTATCAGCGATGCCACTTCTTTCACCTGCGCCCGCCAGTCATATTCTCGCAGCCGCAGAGGATTTTCGCCGAGGGCGTCCAGCAAGGCCACGCGCATCTGAAAAGCGGTGTCCAGCTCGCCCATGATCGTGCGCTGCATGCCGGAAGGCAGCGCGATCATACGGCCCATCAGCTTCTCAGAATATTTCGTCTCGATATCGGATTCCGGGTCGATATCGAGCGTGACGGCAATATCCGGGTTATTCTTGAGATATTCGCGGCTGACAAATTGCCCCACCTCGTTGAGAAGGTCGAGCGTATCCTTAATGTTGGACTCGTTTTCACGGGTGGCCGTAGAAGCCGCTGTAAGCGAACGGTTCTTTCGGTTGAACAACTGCGCCAGACGATCCGAGCTGGCCAGCCCTTGCAGGGGCACCGTATAGAGCGGAGGATGAATTTGCCCGACACGATTGATGCGGCCGTCCATCTGGCGCTCCTGCGTCACATCGCCCTGCATCTGCGCCTTGATCATCTCCCGCTGCCGCACGTCGAAACCATTTGCGGGTGACGCCTGCGCCGACAGGCCCACAGCGGCCGACTGGTTCAGGATCAGAACATCCACACGACCGTTATTGAAGTCCGAAACAACATCGTGCTTAAGCGGCTTGGGCCGGGCGCTAATGACAAATCCGCCCCATCTTCCGCTGGTCGCGACATAAAGGAACGGCCCGTGATTTCTCCCAATGATAACCCGTGCTTTTCGAGTGCCACGGCTAAGTCGTCGATCACGGTCATCGACAATAGGGAAAAGTCGGCCGCATCCACCCGCGCATTGAAATCAGCCAGCCAATCTTCGTATTCGTGAAGGCGAATTTCTGTGACCGCCCCGAATCCATTGCTTTCCTTAACGGTCAGCAACCGGTCAGCTACACGCTTGATCACATGCCCGAGGTGGGGCTTCTCAGGAGGACATAGGCTGACCCCTTCATGATGCCCGCATTGTCGGCATCATCGAGGCCATCATTATCCCAATGGCTCGCGATCAGATCGCGCATCAACGTGTCGCCAGTATTGGCGACCGCCACCAGAGGCTTCCTGCCTTCGGCGATTGACTTCAGCACGAGGTCTTCCAAGAAAACCCCATTGATAGCCAGCGTCAGGTAGTTCGACAAATGATGGAACCGGGAGGCTGGTGATTGATAATGCACGCCGACCGAGCCTAGAGCACGGTCCCGTTCCGCACCCTCTGGCATCTGTTCGATGTCCTTTTTCAGCTCCTTTTGCCGATGCTGAGACCAATCTTTGACCTCGCGGCCGAGGGCCAGCAACTCGGACATCTTGTGCGCGAAAAGATCGACCTTTTCGAGTACCTGAGCAAAGCGAACCGGATCGACATCTTGCAGAGAAACAGTTTCGCGAGCGACTTCAGTGTTGTCGAGTTCACGCGCAATAAGCCCTCCGACCGCGCCATCTCGTAAGAAAGCGCTTCCTGCAAAGCCAGCGGCTCTTTTTCGATCAGCTCCACCAGTCTGTCGGGCGGAATCCCGACATCCGGTAGCGCAGAGCCGTAGACGCGCAAATTCCGCGCACCCTTCAACGCCGTCCCTGACGCATATGCAACGGAACCACCTGCCGCTTTGACGCCCTCAACCAGTGCTGTCATCGAGAGACCGACGTTCGACCCCTCACCGGCTGCTCGATGAGCCTCGTCCATGATCAACAATGGTGGCTTGTCCTGCTTGCCAAGCCACTCCATGATCGCCGCAAGTTTCGCTTCCCTGCCCTGCGCGCCGAGCTGCGAATATGACGACAAGATCATGTTCATCGACGGATCAATCGTCTTTTCACGTTTGGCAGACGATGGCGATGCCCGGAAAACGAAACCCTCTCCACGTCGCCGCTCCCCTGAAAATCGGGTCAAGGATCGATGCATCCTTACTGCTGTTGACGATGTAGGGTTTGATAAACTGCGGCAGCTCATTGGCTGGCTTCCGCATTACCGTGGCCAGATCGCGCGCTACAAAATCCGTGAATAACGAGGCATTATCGGTGAAGAACAACACCGGCCGATCCTCTTTGAAGGCCGCACGGGCGAGCGCCGCGAGCTGACGGCCTTTCCCAACGCCCATCAGATCTCCGACAATAATGGATTCTGCCCGCAGCGCTTTATGAAGCGCAAGCCCTACACCATCGACCTGTCCAGCATGCAGCAAGCCTCCCAACTCGCTGACCTCAACGCCAAGGCTGTCTGCAACAAAATTATCTACCGGCCCGCGAACGCGCTCCAGCTCCGTGAGGGCAAGTGCGACCGGTTCTGCCAGCGCTTTTTGAATCTTGAGAACAGGGCCACCAACAAGGGAGGCGGACTCATACGTGACTTGGAACGGATCATTCTCAACAACCAAGTCATCGACCAGCACATCAGGCGAAACCACGAACTCGGCCTCGTCCTCCGACATCTCAAGTTCGTCTTCACTGACCGCCTCGAACACCGGTTCCTCGACACCTGGACCGACCGGGGAACTGCCGGGACCAGAGCCGCCGGCACATCACCGTTGGGCGTCTCATCTGTCGTGATATCAGCGTCGTCAAAGTCGGGAGCTACGAACGTTCTAGCAACCCGGGTGTCTGGCGCCGAGCGCCGAGCCATAATCT
The DNA here is from genome assembly GCF_010669145.1 of Rhizobium oryzihabitans. Lineage (NCBI taxonomy): Bacteria > Pseudomonadati > Pseudomonadota > Alphaproteobacteria > Hyphomicrobiales > Rhizobiaceae > Rhizobium > Rhizobium oryzihabitans. Next base: position 3,787 of record NZ_CP048639.1, on the reverse strand, counting down.
CGTCCATGGCCAAACGTGCAGCATCGCCCCACGCGAATAGCTGATCAGTGGTATGGAGATATGGCAGCTCATCGGGGATTTTTTTCGCTCTCTCAGCGGAGAGCGGGTTTTCAAGCCGGGGCCAAGGGCATAGACGATCACAGGGAACTCAGCGCCGGATTTCCGATAGAGCCTTCCGTCGAGCATGGCAGCGCCAGCAACCTCGAAGGTCGCATGGAGATAGTTGTTGAAGAAGCGTGTCGCTCCCTCAAGCTTGCCTTCGCCCATCATCTCACCCGGTAGAACTAGGAACGAGCGACCACTGTCCGCTCGCACCTGGTTCAACGCGTCATAGACGATCCGATGGTCAAGGCGTGAGATGGAGAGCGTGCGGCCCTCTCTATCAGCCACATTCTGTGCCTTGATCGCCTCAAAGGGTGGGTTTGCCAGAACGGCGTCAAACGCCATTCCTCCAAATCCACCTTCAGCGTTCACTTCGAAAGCTCGCGGCCTGATATTTACAAACGGTGCGCCCGCATCCTTCAGCACTCTTGTGCCACGTTCTGCGCGTGCCTTGTCCAGCTCAAAGCCTTCTATACGTGCTCCGGCCGCCGCAGCGCCGAGCGCCAGCGTTCCGTTTCCGGCCGTTGGCTCAAGCACCAATTCTCCCTCGCGGATGCGCAATATATCCTGTGCGACAGCCGAGATCGTAAGAGGCGTTGAATATTGCTGCAAACGCAGCCGTTGCGCATTTCGTTCGCCATGAGCGGCAGACCTATCAGTCAGCTCTCTGGCGACTTCACGGAAAGCCCCACCGCTGCGCACGAGGTTTGCAGCTTGGACCGCCAATGCGGCTTCAATTTCCTCCTGAAAGGCGAAAACGCTAAGGAAAGGAGACGCGTCATCGACAACTATATCCTTGTGCAACCGGGCTATCGATCCCCGGTCAAAGCTATCACCTTGCACGATAGCCAGTGCTACACCGGCCGCGCACCCTGCCAGCTCAGTTGTTCGAATCGCGCGTAGGAACCGATCACGATGCTCGCCTTTTTCACGACCGTTGCTGAAGCGGTCGTACTCGTAGTGGGCCTCATTCGCTTTGTTGACTGCTACTCGGCCCCGATGGTTTCAAATACCTTTGAACCGGCGAGGTTAAGGCCGATCTGGCGCGGAGTGACCATATCACCCATGCCGGTGCCGCTCATGCACTCGTGAAAACGCTTGGACAAGAGCGCGCGGTCGGCAACATCGACGTTGAAATCATCGTCCCAAAGCCGCCTGATCGGAAGGCCGCAAGCAACCCACAAGTCGCTTGGATCGAGATCGCCGGGCGGTCTTACGACGAAAATCGTGGCTTCGCCCCTCGTAACCGTATTGAGAACGGGCACATTGCAATACTTCAGACCGCCCGCACGCCGGTTGCCCGCACATCATCGGTCGTCGCAATCAAAAGATCGCCTGCATTGCCGTGCATGCGAGAAGCACGCGGTATATACGCGGCTCCGATGCCATCGACAGAAAGAATGGGGAGTGGAACGGAAGGCATACCTTAGCCCCGGCCTAGAAGTCGCGACCCGGCGAGGCAAAACGCGCGGGCGGGCGACTTTGAAGCGAAGAGGAAGGCTTTTCTCCTCCAGCCGACAGCAACCTTTCATGCGCTCTAATCGCTTCCTTCGCAGGCGTCGGCGTGACCTCTGGCGCGGACTTTGGCAGTGCAGAATAGCTCGTAACTGCATACGCGGCCGGACGCTCTAAAGCCCCGCCGTCTGCACCGCGAATGGCTATTGCTATCGCCCCGGCGAAGGAACCCGAATGAAACAACTCTGGCCGCTTCAGCAGATTATCCATCGACTTCCGTACGATTGGCACCGTAAAGCCCGGTGTAAGGGCAACCGATGCCTCTCCGGACTTCACCACATCATAAATCCGTTGAACCGCTGCGCTGTCCTCGGGAGCGGCTTCGGACATCCGGTCGATGACGATCTGCGCCGAAACGCCAGTCGCCGCCGCAATTGCTGCCGCTGCCGCCGCTGAGTTGCTATCGAGCTGGCTACGTTTCAGCGTGTCACCAAAACCGTTCGACAATTGGAACTGCACGCCATTCCCGAGGTCAGCCTCAAAGCTTGCGCTCCGCATGTAGAACGCCTTGCTCTGCGCCTCGCCTTCTTCATTTTTCTCTGAAATCGTCACGATCACGGTTCGAGCCATAACGCCAGAACCAACCGGCGACCGAACGTCGAAAGCCTCTTTGACAGCGCGTTGAGCCTCATCCTTTGAGGAAGGTGACAGCAACACCGCCTTGTCTGGCTGGTAAACCTGTAGCCGCATCGAGCCATCGGAAAATTTCGAGAGTGACACCGTACCCGACATTGCTGCCTGAAACTCGGATCGCTAACAAAGCCATATGCTGCTTGCGCGTAATACTGGCGATCACTGAAATCGAGCCGGGTATTGTTGAGCAAGATTACTCCGCCCGGCTTCACGCCTTGATCGTTTGTCCTATCGGCGAACTCGGATAGCTCTCTTCGATTGGCAAAGCGATCTTCCATAGACGCACCCGCTCACGATCATCAACATCATTGCGGCCCTTCATCATGTTCGCCGCTCGCGCTGGTGACATGAGTTGGACGGTCAGCTCTTCGCCATTTTGAAGTTGAGTGCCCTTAACGGACGTTACACCGTCTTTTGAGGTGTATTCGCTCACACTGAGAGCGACGTTGCCGAGGGTGGCAGGCAATTTTGGACCAGCAAATTTCTTAGCACGTTCGGCCATGCTCTTCTCCAACCAACTAAATCACCGTCTGACAGACTCGCCAGCACTCACTGCGAAATAACAGACAGCAATCAAATTGATTGTCAAGCCGGACTCAAAAACACTGTCGAATCACCGACGAGGACGGACACGCCGAAACCCTACAGAGCAGCTAGTTTCCATGCATTGTCGAGGCCAATTGACAATGCATCTCTGTCGGAAAAAAATCTCTCGTGTCGAATGGGCGACCACCTGACCGTAAGCTAAGGCAGTGGCCTTTCGCGCTTCTTCCGTCGCAAAGATCGTGGCTTTTGAAAAACGCACGTCGAACCAGCCACCTCGTTTTAAGTCCACGGAAAATAACGGTCTTTCGGTCGGCAGCATCCCGATTATTTTCCCGACATGTTCTGAGTGCCCCAAGACAATCGGCATTATGAAGCCGTCTTCCAGCCACAAGCCCGATGCAAAATCTGGAAATTCGGGTGCAGCCATCGCTTCACAAGAAGCGCAGCGGCATCCGATCCGATCTTAGAGGCCGCGCGCTCGATGACGGCTTCATACAGCTCACGTTGCACATCGAACGGGTTGGGACATTTTGCTAATCGGGTAGCCACAACATCCGCAAACGCACCTTCGACAACGAATCGCGTTAGCTGCGAGACTGTGAACTCAGTACGTTGATCTGGTGCGCTCAAACCTTGTACCTACCTTGGAACAGTTTCATGATCACTTGCCGCTCGATCATGTCACGAGGCGTATAACCTTTACGGGACGCATAGGCCGCGAGCGCGATGTAGACGACCCAAAAAATGACGAATGGCCAAAGGAGGGGTAGCTTTGTGAACTGCCACACCATCCCCGTCGCGATCCCCGAGGGGATAAGCAGCATCACTGAACCATGAGCCCTAAAACCCATTGATCGGCTCGCCCGTCCAGCGCCACCCATCACCGGAAAAACTTACCCGCTCTTCATCAGCCATTCCGATCTCCTATGAACTGGTTGCATGAATAGGGCCAGCAGCGGATTTGCCCGACATCCAAATGTGTGAAGCGGGA
>NZ_CP048638.1 GCF_010669145.1 Rhizobium oryzihabitans | reverse complement strand
GATCTCTGTGGTCGGGCAAATCCGAGGATGACTTGTCCCCAGTCGGGATCCGCAAGCGCGATCTGGATGGTGAAGCAGACGGTAATCACACCCAGCAACGTGATTACGAGCGCTTCGACCCAACGGAAACCTAGCTTCTGGAGATACAGGATGAGGAAGACGTCCAGTGCGTGATGACGACTCCCAGTTCCAGTGGGATGCGAAGATCAGGTTGAGCCCGATCGCAGTGCCGATCACCTCCGCTATGTCGGTAGCGATGATCGCTATTTCTGCCAGGATCCAGAGGACGATGCCGACCGGTCGAGGGAAGCATCGCGGCAAGCCTGCGCAAGGTCTCGCCCGGAGCCGAATCGCGAGACGGGCGCAGAGCGACTGGAGCACGATCGCCATGATGTTCGACACAAGTGCTACCGTCAAAAGCGCATAGCCGAAGCGGGATCCGCCGGCGAGAGAGGTCGCCCAGTTTCCAGGATCCATATACCCGACTGCCCACCAGGTAGCCTGGACCAAAGAAGCCATGCCCGGCGAAATGTGCCCTGCCCGGTCGCCACCGCGATGGATCGATGCACGTCAGACAGCGACGCTTCCCTCCGGCCCGCCGCCAGCCCTTTACCGGACTGTCCATAGATTCACCTACGATTCTTGGTTTTTGCTTAGTTGCTATTGCAAATCATTCGCATGAAGTTTGAGAATTGACAAGTGCATTTCCAAGGCGGGCGATGAACCGGGATCTGCTCGGGTCGCACCTGCTCTGATGCCGTTCAGCATCGAAATACAAGAGGAACCCAGCAAGTATCATCGCACTCAACCATATTAGCAGTCGCCTGAGGCTTCACCAGACAACTGCGGAGGGATTGTCGACCCTGAGGTTGATAGAGGTCCTGTGAAAACGCTCTAGGCCACTAATCATGGATCTTGATGGCCGGAATGATCCTCGCCCGACTCTCGTTTCGGCTTCTGCACAACGAACTCGACCTCCACTGCTCCTGCTTTCTCGAACAGGAGCGTCGCTTGAACTTCTCACCTTCGACCGGCCGATTTATGGGCTTGACCAGCATTATGTGGGTTCCACCGGGTTGAAGCGCCAAGGTAGCACCGGGGCAATTTCGAGGCCTTGCTTCGCCGGACGCATTTTCGCTACCCCATCCACCAGGGAGGACTCGTGGATTTCCAGTCTCTCGGCGATGTTAGTCGTGCCACCGACAAGACGGTCAGACTCCTGTCCGGTGTTGACGATCGTCACATAGCCACCCAGCACCGGAGCGACCGGAGGAGCAGTGCCGACCAAGGGTGCCTAAGTTCCAGCTTTCCTGCCTTGAAAGTCATGTGCAAACGCCGTTCCAGCAAGCAGACATGCAAAGATTGTCGCGGCGACGCGGATTGTCGAATTCGATCTCTTGTTCATTGCTTCCTCCTTCTCACTGCGACACCGTCTGACCGTCTTGGTACTGGAAAAGCTCCTTTGGATTCCAGACAGCGAGGACCCGACCAGACTGAATACGACCGAGGTCGCTACCATCAGCAGGATCCCTCCAAATACAATTTTCCTGATCATTTTACTGCTTCAACGTATGGGCGCAGGAGGCGCAAGGCGTTTATCGTAACAAGCACAGTTGCACCCGTATCTGCCAGGATAGCGGGCCAGAGGCAGTGATTCCCATAATGGTGGTGACGAGAAACACAGCCTTGAGGCGAGCGCGATGGTGATATTCTGAAAAATGTTTCGCATCGTACGCTTCGAAAGATCGACCATGAGAGCGACATCCCGACTCTGCCGTGGAGTACCGCGGCATCGGCGGTCTCCAGCGCGACGTCCGTGCCGCCACCCATGGCGATGCCTATATCTGCCGCAGCGAGAGCGGGAGCATCGTTGATGCCATCCCGATCTTGCCGACCACGTAACCTTCCTGTTTGAGTTCGCCAACAATACGCTGCTTGTCCTCAGGCATCAGTTCTGCACGAACTTCAATGCCAAGCTGAGCGCCAATGGCTGATGCGTGCGAGCGTTGTCGCCCGTAAGCATGATTGCTTTGATCCCGAGATCGGTCAGTGCCTTAAGGCCCTCGATCGCGTCCGCTCGGGGTTCGTCGCGCATGGCGATGGCACCTGCAAGTACATCGCGATTACCAAAACGGATACAGTCTTGCCATCCTCGTTCAGAGAGGTAATCTGCAGCGAATGCGCTATCGGAATCGTCACACGCTCGGCAGCAGCCTTCGGAGATCCGAGGAAGACTTCCACGCCGTCGATGACCGCGCTAACGCCTTTGCCGCCGAGTGCCTTGGCATCGGTCGAAGCTGGAGCATCGAGCCCGTCTTCATCCGCTCTGGCGAGGATCGCGACCGCCAGCGGATGGCTTGATCGGTTTCAAGTGCCGCAGCATAACGGAGTACCTCGGGACTACTGCGGCCGAAAGGAATAACATCCGTCACTTGGGCTTTCCTTCGGTCAACGTCCCCGTCTTGTCGAACGCGACTGCAGTCACCCTGCCGACCCCTTCGAGAACTGCGCCGCCCTTCATGAGAAGGCCGCGCCGTGCGCCCGCCGACAGTGAAGCGGCAATGGCAGCAGGTGTCGAAATGACGAGGGCGCAAGGGCAGCCGATCAAAAGGATCGCAAGCCCCTTGTAAATCCATTCACTCCATTCGCCGCCAACAAGTAAAGGTGGGATGATGGAAACCAACGCGGCAACGACAACCACGCCCGGTGTATAGTATCTCGAAAAGCGATCGATGAACCGCTCTGTCGGAGCCTTCGATTCCTGGGCTTCCTCGACCAGGCGGACGACGCGAGCAATGGTGTTGTCTTCGGCTGCAGCGGTGACACGAACGCGCAGTGCCGCGTCGCCGTTGACGGTACCTGCGAATACGTTATCACCGATCACCTTGCGGACCGGTACGCTTTCACCCGTCACGGGTGCCTCATCGACAGAACTTTCACCTGACATTATCACGCCATCGGCCGAAATCCTGTCACCGGGGCGAACAAGTATAATTGAACCGACAGCAAGCACCTCTGCCGGAACCTCGCGGGTCTTCCCACCCTCTTCCAGCAAAGCCGTCTTGGGCACGAGGTTTGTCAGAGACTTGATACTGTCGCGAGCCTTGCCAGCCGCAACGCCCTCGAGGAGCTCACCAACAAGGAATAGAAAGACAACGGCCGCCGCCTCTTCGGTAGCGTTAATAATCAATGCGCCGACAGCGGCGATCGTCATCAGCATCTCAATGGAGAAGGGAGTGCCTGCCCTCGCAGCCATAAAAGCACGACGGGCGATGGGTATAAGGCCAACCAACATGGCGATGATGAAGGCGTAAGTATCTATGGCCGGAACCAGATTGCCGATAGCATATGCGGCAGTCAGAGATCCGCCTGCGATTATCGTCAGGCGCCCCTTGCGGCTACTCCACCACGGCCCTTCGCTTGGCCTATGATCATGACCGTGAAGACCCTCCAACTCAACGTCCGCTGACGCCTGTCCGTTGGTATGGCCAGCATCGTCTTGCGATCCTGAATAAGTAGCGGGGGACCGCTTCGCGGTAGGAATGATCGGTGCGACCGAGTATCCAAGGCCAGAAACCTGCTTCTCAATAGCTTTGAGATCAGCGAACGCGTGCTTGACCGTCATCGTCCCCGAGGTCACCGAGACACTAACATCTTCAACACCCGGAATGCGACGGACGGCAGTGTCGATCTTGCTTGCACATGAAGCACAATCCATTCCACCAACGTGGAAACGGGCCTGACCATCCGGGATCGGCCTCTGGCTTGATTGAGAGGTTGCAGAGTGATCGTGCCCACCGTTGTTCTCATGGGTATGGTCGTGGGAGTGCGTCTCGTTGCCATGCTTGTTCATGCAAGCAAAGCCATGCTCGTGGGGAGTCGTACCATGATCGTGCGCCTGCGCGTGCTCATCAGGTGAATGATCATGATCGTGGGAACAGCCTGGCCCATGGACGTGTTCTATAGCAGATGGCACCGCTTTAGACTTGGCGGGAATAAGCTTCGTCGGATATCCAAGGCCGGTGACCTTTTTTCCCATATCCTCGACATCGATTGTGTCGTCATGCTCGACTGTCATGGTCCCGGCGGAGACGGAAATCGAAACATCTTGAACGCCAGGCATGCGCCTGATCGCCGTATCGATTTTGGTTGCACACGAAGCGCAGTCCATGCCCTCGATCCGGAATCTCGTCTGAAGTGGCTCAACCATATCATGTATCCCCATATTGATACGGCAAGCTTTACGACCTCTAGCCACTAGAGACGCAATGGGAAATTTTTGCTCTTTTGCATTTCGGTGAAAACTGCTGGATTTCACGATATCCGTGACGAGTTCTCGGAAGCGAACAGATTATTGCATACTCGCTTTGATATATTATTAAAGCTAATATGTTAAACTTACCGTCTCGGCTCTTTATGCTCAATGTGGTGAAATGAATGACTTCTGTCCGCAACGGTAAGCTTGGAAAAAGTCTGCTTTTTATTTCGATTTGCAGTTTGAGCGGCGTTCTTTCTGCATTGATATTCGGAAGTAGCCTCTGGCTATTCGATATTGTTTTCCTGTTCTGGCCCTACGTCACTCTATCCGCTTTTTGCCTGCTGCTCGCGACGTTCCTTCTTGGGGAGCGACCGGCGCGGCTTTTGTGTTCCCTTGCATTTCTGGCAAGTCTGATGCCGTTCTTTATGCAGCCTCAGGCACCGCAGGGGGCTGCGGACAGGAATTTACGCGTTATCTCAGCCAACCTGCTGATGCACAATGATGCGGAACCTGGGGGTTTTCTGCGGTTTCTGACGGAGCAACAGCCAGATGTCCTCTTTCTTCAAGAGACTGAAGACCGCTGGCAGAAAGCAATCGCGGCTAGCGGCCTGTTTGGCTATCAAAGCAGTTCTAACCTGCCAGCGCGCGACGATATGAAAGTCTTTTCGCGTCTTCCTATTCTCTCGGAGGTCAGGCTTTCGTCCGCGCAGGCGTATGAGCGATATCCGATGCGCCTCGTTCTGGGGACGGAAAATGATCCGCTGATTCTTTATGCACTACATCCCGATACACCGCGTTCGCCAGCCCGCTGGAAAGGCCGAAACGCTTATCTCGACGGATTGGCGGATGCTGTCCTGTCTGAAAAAGAGGGCGCGAAGCTTATTGTTGCCGGTGACTGGAACACACCGCCGTGGTCACCCTACTTTGCGAGATTTTTTGAGAAAAGCGGATTATTCTTCGCACGTGCAAGCAATGTTCCTGTGATGACACGATTCAGCCGTCGGCTACCGTTCAGATTCGGTTCCATGAGAGCGGCGGTGCAAAAGTCGTCCACGGTAGCGGCGGCATAATGCTTCTGCGGGCGGAGTAAAATCCGGCCACCTATTTCCTTTCTGCAATGATCGCAGGAGGGACAGGGGATCTACACCGTGGAATTATACCTCAAGGTTCGCCTGGCTGTTTCCGAAGGGATGACGCAGCGTCAGGCAGCAAAGTATTTCAACATATCGCGCGACAGCGTGGCCAAGATGGTGGCCTATTCGACGCCGCCCGGCTATCAGCGGCGATCACCGATCCGGCGTCCGAAGCTTGATGCGTTCGTTTCGACGATCGACCATTGGCTCGATGAAGACCTGAAGGTGCCGCGCAAGCAGCGCCATACGGCCAAGCGGGTGTTCGACCGCCTGCGCGACGAATGCGGGTTCACCGGCGGCTACACGATCATCAAGGATTATATGCGCGATCGGGATCAGCGCCGACAAGAGGTGTTTGTGCCGCTGTCGCATCCGCCCGGCCATGCGCAGGCGGACTTCGGTGAGGCGACGGTCGTGATTGGCGGCGTGGAGCAGAAGGCGCGCTTCTTCGTGCTCGATCTGCCGCATAGCGACGGCTGCTATGTGCGGGCCTATCCGGCGGCGGTGGCCGAGGCCTGGGTCGACGGCCACATCCATGCATTTGCCTTCTTTGGGGCCGTGCCACAGTCGATCGTCTACGACAACGACCGTTGCCTGGTGGCGAAGATTTTGCCTGACGGCACCCGCAAGCGCGCGACGTTGTTCAGCGGCTTCCTGTCCCACTACCTTATCCGGGATCGCTATGGCCGTCCCGGCAAGGGCAACGACAAGGGGAACGTCGAGGGTCTCGTCGGCTATGCCCGGCGCAACTTCATGGTGCCGATCCCGCAGTTTGCGACATGGGAGGCGTTCAACACCTTTCTGGAGGAGCAGTGCCGGAAGCGCCAGCGCGACAGGCTGCGCGGCGAGAGCGAGACGATCGGCGAGCGCTTGCGGCGCGATCTGGCTGCCATGCGCGCCTTGCCAGCCTCGCCATTTGATGCCTGCGACCAGGCAAGTGCCAAGGTGACGGCGCAGTCGCTGGTGCGCTACAAGACCAACGACTATTCCGTCCCGGTCGCCTATGGCCATCAGGATGTGTGGGTGCGCGGCTATGTCAACGAAGTGGTCATCGGTTGCCGTGGCGAGATCATCGCCCGCCATCCTCGGTGCTGGGAACGGGAAGACGTCGTCTTCGATCCTGTCCATTACCTGCCGCTGATCGAGCAGAAGATCAATTCGCTGGATCAGGCAGCGCCCCTCCAGGGCTGGGACTTGCCGCAAGAGTTCGCTACGCTGCGCCGGTTGATGGAAGGCCGCATGGCCAAGCACGGCCGGCGTGAGTACGTGCAGGTCCTCCGCCTGCTGGAGAGCTTCGAACTCGCCGATCTGCATGCGGCGGTGAAGCAGGCGATCCAGCTTGGCGCCATTGGCTTTGACGCCGTCAAGCATCTGATCCTGTGCCGGGTGGAACGCCGGCCGCCCAGACTGGACCTGTCCATCTACCCCTATCTGCCGAGGGCGACGGTCGAGACGACCTCGGCGAAGGCGTATATGCGTCTCCTGTCGTCGGATGCGGGAGAAGCCGCATGAACACCGAAGCACCCGAGATCCTGCTCGCGCACTATCTCAAGGCCCTGAAGCTGCCGACCTTCCAGCGCGAGCACCAGAAGCTGGCCCGGCTATGCGCAACCGAGGGCGTCGATCACGTCGGCTACCTGTTCCGGCTTGCCGAACGGGAAACGATCGAGCGGGATCGCCGCAAGGTCGAACGTCGCATCAAGGCGGCCAAATTCCCGGTCGTCAAAAGCCTGGATAGCTTCGACTTCACAGCTATCCCAAGCTCAACAAGATGCAGGTGCTGGAACTGTCCCGCTGCGAATGGATCGAGCGCCGCGAGAACGTCATTGCTCTCGGTCCCAGTGGAACCGGCAAGACGCATGTTGCTCTCGGCCTCGGCCTGGCCGCCTGCCAGAAGGGCTTGTCCGTCGGCTTCACCACGGCCGCCGCCCTGGTCAGTGAGATGATGGAGGCGCGTGATGAGCGGCGTCTTCTCCGCTTCCAGAAGCAAATGGCGGCCTACAAGCTACTGATCATCGACGAGCTGGGCTTCGTCCCGCTATCAAAGACCGGCGCGGAGTTGCTGTTCGAGCTGATCTCGCAACGCTATGAGCGCGGTGCCACCCTGATCACCAGCAATCTGCCTTTCGACGAATGGACCGAAACCCTGGGATCCGAGCGTCTGACCGGCGCGTTGCTCGATCGCATCACCCACCACGTCAACATCCTCGAGATGAACGGCGACAGCTATCGTCTCGCCCAGAGCCGCGCCCGAAAGGCCGGCTGACACCTCTCAAAAAATCGCCGCCCCCGCCTGAGACCCCGCTCGGGCTACGCCCTCCCGGCGGTCTCAGGCGGCCGCCATAGTGGCCGACTTTTGCTCCGCCCCGTGGCCGGTTTTTACTCCGCCGTTGACAGGTTCCATGATTGACCATATCGCGGTTTCGGGTGCTTTAAGACTGGCAAGTTGGCGGGTCGGCCCCGATTTTGGATCCAATCACATTCCGGTTGTTGCGGATCTGTCATTTAATTAAACTCAGGCTGGCGGTTTGTGGTTTTTGCATCGGTTCAACACGCCGGGCATATATATGCCCGGTAGAAGCCATAAAATCTGCTGTTAGCTGTCTATTGTTTGACGACGATCCGAGCCTTGTAGGGAACCCTCTCATAGAGGTCGATGACATCCTGATTGATCAGACGGACGCAGCCGGAGGAAACCGATTTGCCGATGGATGACCATTCCTTCGTGCCATGTAGACGATAGAGCGTATCCTGACTGTTCTGGAAGATATAAAGCGCGCGTGCGCCGAGCGGATTGCTTGGTCCCGGTTCCTGTCCACCGTTCTCGACCGAGTATTTTTCCAGTTCGGGTTGCCGTGCAATCATTTCTGCCGGTGGTTTCCAGCGCGGCCATTTCTGCCGCCACTGGATGATGCCTTCGCCTTGCCAGGCGAAACCGGCGCGGCCGAGACCAACACCATAACGCATGGCCGTGCCACCTGGTTCGACGACATAAAGGAACTTCGATGGCGTATCTACGACGACCGTTCCCGCAGGTTCGCCTGTCGGATCTTCGACGCGCTGACGGTAAAACTTGGGATCGATCTGCTGAAACGGTACGGCTGGCAGCTTGTGGCCGCCATCTTCGAGGCCCGCGTAGCGTGTGATCATTTCGGCTTCGCCTGGCGGGCCGATCGGCCTGCGGGCAATGGCCGGTGTCGGAGCAGGCTGATTTACCGTCGCACATCCCGCCAGCATCGTGGTCAGGGAAGCGGCTCCCAGCAGGAAGCCCCGGCGTTTAAGCTGTTTATCATCGAATAGCATTCAAGTCCCGTGATTTGCAATTTCAGTTATTGAGAGAGGGTTGGTGTTGGCCGCCACGGCAGGCCGCAAACATGTCCAGATCACGCTCGTAAACGCTGGTGGATACATTCATCATGCCGAGAAGACTGGAAAACAGGTTGTCGTGCGAAAATGTGTTTTCGCGTCTTTGTTGCTGGCAGCGGATATCAAGCCCCATCGAGGCTGCGAACTCCGGGCTGAACCAGGTTAGCAGTGGAATGCGTGTCTGTTCGTCGGGCGCTATAAAATAGGGCGTGCCGTGCAAATAGAGGCCATTTTCCCCCAGCGATTCCCCGTGGTCGGAGACGTAGAGCATACCTGTCGCCAGCGTATCGGTCCGGGCTTTCAGGCGGTCGATGATGCCGGACAGGACGAAATCGGTGTAAAGGATGGCATTGTCATAGGCATTAACGATTTCTTGGTCCTTGCATTTCGCCAGCTCGGTGGTCGTGCACTCGGGCACGAATTTACGGAACGCCTCAGGATACCGCTTGTAATAGGCCGGGCCATGATTGCCCATTTGATGGAAGACGAGGACGCTGTCCTGCTTCACGTTTGAGAGCCACTCATCAATCTTTTCGAGAACGATCTCGTCGTCGCAGGTGCCATCGGCACAGAAGCGTGGATCGTTGGAATTGTAAATATTGACGACGCGAACCCGGTCCGCAACGCCCTTGCTGCCGGTGTTGTTTTCGATCCACGTCATGTCGATGCCTGCCCGTCTGAGAACATCGACCGCCGTTTCATTCTCTAATCCTCCAGCATGGGTGTAGCCCGAACGTTTCAGATTGGAGAACATGCACGGCAGGGAGACGTCGGTTGCCGTGCCGCAGCTGGCGAAATTGGAGTAATAGGTGACGTCCTGTTTTTTCAGAAGCGGATTGGTTTCGCGTTCATAGAAACCGAGAGAGAAATTAGCACCGCGCGCCGTTTCCCCAACGACGATGACAGCAACGCGTAGCTTGCTTAAGCCGTCCACCGGAGTGGTCACGGTTGCATCCTCACCCAGCGGCTTGACGACAACGTTTCTTTCATTTCCTGTCGCCAGAGCCACTTTGGCGATAGAGACGAGAGGTGTAACCGGATTGAGGGTTTTCGCCAGTTCACGCTTGGTCCGTATAACGGCTGAATAAGGCTTGTAGTAAAGCGCTCCGCTACCGGCGATGATTGCAATGCAGGAAGCCGTGATGCCAACATTCCACAACACGACGCGTTCGGCGGATGGAAATCTGACCCGAACCCACAAGATGAGGAGAGAGGGAATAACGGCAACGAGAAGCATGTGCCGGAAGTAACCGGCAGTCAGCAGGTCCCCGGCCTCGGCAGAGGTCGTTTCAAAAACGTTGCGCACCATATCCGTATCGATCAACACGCCGAGATTGTCGATGAACCAGGACGCGCCTCCAGCCAGCAAGACAAGCAACACAAGCACTGGCTTGAAGAGATATTTGACAGCTGAAAGAATCGTCAGGACAAAAAACAACGCAACTATGACGAGATTGAGCGCCAAGAATGCGCCCATCTCGTCCGCCAGATAACGCCCGGCCTTTTCCCAGAATGTCGCGTTTGAAAACGCCCAGAAACATAAGGCTGCCAAAAGTGCGAGCAGACGGTAGTCTAGCGACGGGCGATAAGTTTTAAAGAACCTCAATCTGGCTCCCTTGCCGCAACGTCACGAGATGAGGTGCGTTGCCTTGAATTTAAGAGTTAAGATTTAATTTCCCGCGGACTGTACAGGTCTCCAAGACCTCGAGGTCTCATGGGGATCGGCAAGCGCCGCATCCGGCCGGCTGACGGGATACTTGATGCCCGATACCGCCTCCGCCATCTTTGTCGCTCCCTGTTTCTTCAACAGTGAGCGGAAGCTCGGATGCATACCGCCATCGACATAGGCGAGGGCGGGCTTGTCGCAAACCTTGCAGTAGGCTGAGACTACCCGCGAACGGTGGCATTTTCACGCTTTGTTAACCTTTTGAAGTCCGAAGAGGCGCCCGAGCAGGTCATTCTGGTCGTTGATTGTCCAGTCGCCGGAAAAGCCGAAGCCTTTGCGCAGCCACAACATCGCTTCGAACCCAGCGATCGTCCGGCGCGCCGTTTTGAATGACTGGAAGCAGCCGATCTTGGGCATGTTCTTCTTGACCCGGAAGTGGTCGCTCTCGATGCCTTGCTGGAGGTGCTTCGTGACATAATGTACCGGGCTCGGATGCAGGAGCCCGTCATCGATGGCTGTTTTGATCGTTGAAGGAAACGTGTTAGCGCCATCTGTACCGATCTTACCCGGCGATAGTAGCGGCTCATCCTTGAGCATCTTACGGAAGAAGCGCTTGGCGGCGTCGAGATCGCGCTTCGCGGTGAGCAAGAAGTCGACCGGGTTTCCGTGCTTGTCGATGGCGCGGTACAGGTATCGCCACTTGCCCCGGATCTTGACGTAGGTCTCGTCAATCCTGACTGAGCCACAATGCGGTCGGCGAAACTGGCGTAGGCGCTTCTCGATTACAGGTGCATAGGCGAGGACCCAGCGGTTGATTGTACTATGGTCGACCTCGAAGCCGCGCTCGCGGAACATCTCCTCGAGATCTCTGTAGCTGAGCGGATACCGTAGATACCATGTCACTGCCTGCACGATCAGCCATGCCTCGAAATGCCGCCCTTTGAAATCGTCCTTCGACTGGCGCTTCAGCTTTTCGGCAATGGCATTCAGAATCATGGCTACGCTCCGCTACATCGGGAGCTGAATTTCCACCGTTGTGGTCAACAGCTAGTTAACCAAAAGAATTTGCGACACGCCCCTTTCGCCGCTGCCGACAGCGCTTGAGTAATACGTGCCTTGGCGTCAGTGGCAAGATCGAGCGACAATCCCTGTTGGACGGTAAAGGTGTTCGGGCCGAGATCGGGCGCACCCTTCGGCTGGAATTTCGCTCCATCATAGGCACGATAACTAATCCGTTCGCCCGCAGCCTCCACGAGCCGCCCGCGCAGCGATGAGGCAAGATCAACCTCCGCAAGACCGGTGGCATTGATAACCGAAACCTCGCGCGCAATGGCTTCCACCATTGCCTTGATTGACGTGTCGGCCGCGATCTGCGCCTCGCGCCCACCCGCATCCCATTCCATCAGGCTATCGAGCTTCTCTTGCCATCCATGCCGACCGGTAGAGACAGCTAGCAGAACCGTTCCCCATGTCTCGGCCGCGCGTAAAGGACCAACCTTGGCTACTAAGCGGTCATAAACCCCGAACGCGTCCCCCTCAAATGGCAGTTGCTTGGCGGCAGCGGCTCTTGCACCCATCACCGCATATGCATGCTGGATTGAACGGTTTATATGCTGCAAGAGGGGAACCGGCGCGTCGGCCGCAAAAGCGTTCAGCACCGCATCTGTGACCTCGCGGGAGGATCGAGCGGGAGGCGCAATGTTCGTTGGCGCCCGTGCTGTAACGCTCAGTGCCCCATAATGCGCCCCTTGTCAAAGAATGCTTCCAGCCGGGTCACGACATCATTTAGCGAGCGCACATCGTTCATATGCTCATAGATCGCTGGGCGGCCATCGTTACCGCTCTGGATCATCGCCCATCTGCCTTCGTATGCCTTCTCAACAGCCGCAGGGCTAGGCTTATGCGCTAGCTCCAATCGGAGAAGATAGCGGCCCCCGCTCTGCCTCAAGGAAAGCGAGATGCCGGGGCCGAAATCGAACCACTTTTTCGCGTTCTGGTCCATCTCTCCTCACCTTTCATCGAAGCTGAACGGGTTGATCCCAAATCCTATGTCGCTAACGCGCCCGACCAATTCCTGCTCGTTTATGACGCCTGCCGGGGCAAACTTCGTTCCATCGTGCTTGACGAGGCAACATTTATCGAACTTCAGCTTCTCGCCGTTCTTGTCCTGTGCCTGCAACAAGGCACACGCCTCCATCTGAATCTCACCGGCCTTTTCTTTGCCGAAGGCCAGAGTGACCCGATAACCTGGCTGCACTGCCCCTTCGGTTTCGGGGCTATAACGAAAAGCCAGAGTCCCGAATCCGGCCCATCACCTTTGAACCAAAGGACGCTGCGGCCGGGAGGAATAGCGTCACAGCCAATTCGCGCAATATACTCGCCGATTGGCATGCCGCCCGGCTCACCATCGATGAACGCCTCTTTTTCCGCTGCATATGCAGCATTCTTGAGGGTGATGTTCAGTGAGGTAGATTCCTCAACTGACAGCCTTTTCACCTGCGGCGAAGCCTCTTGCTTCGGCGTGGCGGCAACAGAAGGCTGCTCGAACGACGTTTCGCGCTCCGATCGCTCGAATTCCCCGATCTCATCCTCATCCGAGAACCCGACCTGATCTTTCGCCTGCTTCTCGATCATTGCAGCGCTCGGAGCATCGTCGTCATCTTCCACACTCGAATACGCATCAACCGTCATAGTCGCTCTCCGCATGTTTCGATCCGCTCGATGCAAGTCGCTCGTCAGCCAGCCTCTCCACGGCTTCCTGAATCTGCTTGGCGGCATAGAGCATCTTCGGCATTCGGCTGATCCGACCTAACGCCTCATTGATCGCCGCCTTCATCCTGTCTGGATTGAGCTGCACATCAGATTTGCGTCGAGCCTCTTCGTGCTTCGCCGCCGTTGCCAGCTCTGAAACGTAGATGTCCCGTGCAGCCGAGGGGCGCGAGGGATCATCTACCTCATAGGTAATTTCGATGTCGCCATCGCCGACCTCGAAATCCTGATCATCGAAATAGCCGTCGCTATCCGGGACAGCCACATCAACGTCTACTGTCGCTATCTCGTGGCTATCGTTGTGATCTGCGCGTTCGGCTGGCTTATTTCCTGTCAATTCGATCCCTGTGCCTCTGCTGCGAGCATTCCTGCAACGACCGCGGCCTTGCGAGCCTCTGACTCCGAATGGTAGGTGCGGAGGCGCATCGAAAGTGCCCGCAAGCGGTTAAGTTCGATCATCAGGCCACGCTCTGACTGCATCTGAAGAGCATTGGTCCATTTTTGATAGGCGGGACCACCGCCATAGTTGTCTATCAAGGCATCCATGGCCTGAAGGACGCTCCCCGCCCCATCTCCGTCCCCGCTGGCCTTATTCGACATCGCCGCGACCGCAGCCAACGAAACTAGCGCAGGCGAGCGCCAAGCCTCTGCCTCGCGCGCACGCAGCATCGAGAATTCACCTCCAACAGTGCCTGTCTCATTACCCGTGGGCTTCTCCACCGCAAAACCAGCGAGCTGCTGGATTACTTTTCGCTTATCCTCTTCCGAGGCATTTACATCGAGCAACAACGAGGCGTCCGTCGAGCGCGGATCTCGCCGGTCAGCCGCCTGCTGCGCGACACTCGGAACAGATCCCGGCGATACGTCGATCTGCTTGTAAACACGCGAGGTTGAGCTACCGGTGCCATCAATAGCGCCCGTCACCTTCTGCAAAAACGCCACTTGGGCGCATGCATTGGGTCCTTGCCCTGTCTCATACGAGTAGTTTTCCTTGATCGCGACCAAACGCTCGCGCCGCATCTGCTCAGTTACGGTATTTGCGTAAGCCTCTTGGCTCTTCTTGGTGGCCTGCTGCAACCTTTGCCCTTCGCCGGAAGTTTGCCGGTTGAGCACCTTGAGCGCTGCGAGGACCTGTTCCAGCGTCTCGGAGCCAGCTTTGGCGACATCATTTTCCAAAATCTGCGTTTCTTGGATCAGATGCTTTTCGACTTGCTCGTGGGTGGCAATCCATCCAGTGCTAATCGCACACCATGCCGCAGCGGCCGAATTAGCGCCAAGCAGCATGCTACCGCCGAGAACAACTGAACCGAGAACAAAACGCTTATGCTTTTTCATCGGACAGCTCCTATTGAAGACCGGCGCGGCGCTGGCCAGCGCCTACAGAGACAACGCCCTCGTTGCCGTTGAACACAGCTCGGTTAACCCGAGACAGGGCATAGGAAGACAGCGCCAGTTCCGTTCTCGCATTGTCTTTGACCTGAAAAGCCATCAGAGCGATGTTTGCGGCTTCAATCCGAACAGCGTCGAGCAGCGTGGCTCTCAGCGGCTTGTCGGCGCTGGCCTGCGCCCACTTCACCCCACCATCGTCACCTGTCCAATGCTTCATCAGCTCGGCCAGCTTTTCTCTCGGGCCACCCGGCTCATTTTCGGCAGCGATGGACGACAAAACGTTCACCACGACCGAACGACGAACATCGTTCCTGTTCTTTTCGAAGGTCTGCAAATCGCCTGCCACACCGCCACCGGCTTGCTTCTCAATCGGGGGTCCGGCAACGAAATTGATATACTCTGCCGCCGCCGAGCTGTTGCCGCTGAATATAGCTTCGGCATCAAAGTTCGAGCCGCTTTGCGCCAATGACGCCCAATCCTTCGGGGACCCATATTGGCCCGGCTTGAAATAGGTGCCATTACGATAGGACGCGGCTTTCCCGGCCATTGCCATGTTTGCAGCATAGAAAGACTGGCTCTTTGTCTGCAAACCGCAACTGTCATAGCCCGTGACGCCATAGCGCTCTTTCGCATCGGCAATTTGATACGCCTGCCTCTGCGCAACATTTGCGCTTGCTGCCGCTTCAGCAGATTTCTTTACCACGGTAGAGGTTTGCTGACCCGATCCCGATTCCTGTTTCGTCAGGACCTTCAGCGCTGCCAACAGAAGCTGGCGTTGGCGCATCTCTTCCGTGATGAGCAACGTCTTCGATTTCACGATCTGCGTCGTCACAGCAGTATCGAGCTGTAGCGTCCGCTGGATTACATGCGCCTCAACAGCACATGTCACGGCAAACGCAGGGGACGAAATCCCCGCCATCGTAATCGCAGCGAGATAAAACGCCGCCTTTTTCTTCGAAATAACGGTCATTGCATATCGCCTCCCATACCCGACACCGCCACGCCCATCATTGTCGAACGGGACGCTGAAAGCGCCGCGCCGCGCATACGGGCATTCATCAATTCCAGACGATCCCCTACAACTTCAGCATTAGGCTTGATCGTCGGCAGTGGGGCGAGGACATCAATGTAGTCCGCAGCCGTCACGACTTCAGCGCCGCCATAATTTCTATTCACGAGAAACGGCGCTGCATTCGAATCCCCGGCGTTGCGCTCGCTTCGAACGGTCGATTGGCAGTATGTCGGGCCGAGGGCCGCACGCTCCTGATCGGTGCAGTAATGTCCGATCCTCTTAAGAAGCGAGTTCTTGATTGTCGCGGCCGCGTTTCCGCCGCTGCTCAGGTATTTCTGATCAGATGACCGGAAAGCGGTCAGCATCTTCTTTTCGGAATTATCGACACCTGAGAGACCCGACCTTGCATCCACAACAGCGCAGGATGTCTCACCTTGACCAGTTTCATACGAATATCGGTTTTTGATGTCGGCCATACGGAGCGCCTGCTCTTGCGCAAGTTCCGCATTCACCGCCGCCTCTTCCGATTTCTTGATCACGTGCTGTGTTTGGGATGCTGAGCTGGAGACTTGCCGGTCAACCGTTTTCAGGCCAGCCATGAAGCGCTCGAAACTAGTCGCCCATTCCATGATCGTTGCATTGGCAGCGCCCGGCATCGTCGTGCCAGCGAAAGCGATGCCAATCACCAGTGCGGTTGCTGCTTTTCGCATCGGATATCCCCTTTACTGCTGGAAGAGATTTCCGAACGGGTTGCTCGTGTTTCCGGTATTGCCGGTGGGCTGCGTTCCATTACCCACCGTGTTGTTTCCAGCCTGCACGGCAGGCGGGGTCATGATCGGCTGGTCGATGCCGTTGCCGGTGCTCATTGACGCCAGCGTGAAGTCATACTTTCCGATGCCAGGAATACTCGGAAGCTTCAGCTCTGTTACGCTATTCCCTGAACCGCCAAGCAGCTCATTCATCTGTCCTCCCATGACGGAATCGAACTGGTACATATTGTTGTTGATCTTCCCCACCACCTTCTGCAGTTGGTCATTGAGCACTTGGCAAACTTGCTGCTGAGCTTTCTGGATCAAACCATTGATCAACTGATCCGCCGCCCCGCCCAAGAAATCGAAGCTTGTGGGGATCAGGTTCGAGAGATCGAGGGAATCGAGCAGGTTTGAGCCAAGGCAGCTATTGGCCCCGTTAAAAAACTCGGAGCTATCCACTTTCGCTGCATCGAGAAGCGCTATCTGTCTCTGAACCGCTGCATCGGCCGCTTGAGTGATCCCGCATCCACCCGCACCTTGAGCGGAAGCCGGTGAGGCCGCAAAAATCGCCGCCGAAACTGCCAACCCTGCAAACGTCGCCTTCGTTGTGGCACGCATGTCCGTCTCTCTCCTGTTAGCCTCTTTCCCACGCGGCAAGAGCCGCCAAAGCAATTCTCAAATTTCTGACGGACAAAACCGCCGCGAGATGATCGGCACCATATGCCGCCGTCTTCTCGAAACCTTGGCCGGTGCGATCCTCGACCGCGAGCGGCTTGTACAGGTCAACGAGGACGGCACCTTTCAGCGGATTTACCGCCAGTTGAGTTCCGCTATCGGGGTTTGCGTTCTCTGGCACTCGCTCGACCTCTGAATTTCACTGTGAAATCAAAAAAAGATTTACTGCATAATGCGGCAATATCCAACCCCCGCAGGCCGCATTGAGAGCAATCCCGCAGAGTTGAATAAGAACGGCCTGTCGGCAGGAAAAACGCTAAATACGGAACCTTTGGACGATTTTGATAAACCGCTCTTCGATTTTCGGAGCATCAAGGGGGATATTTTTCTCGGAGCAGAACTTTCGGAAGGCATTCGCCACAATATCTGCATCAGGGGTGACGCCTGTCGAATGCTCCCTAACCAGATCACGCCAATGGCTGAAATAAATCGATCCGCTTGCTGGAAATGCTACGGCTCCAATGGCCCGCCCACCTTCTCTGCGCGGCTCTGTTGTCTTCGATCTTTTATTTAAAAAATAAGATTCTGATTTCTGCCTAGTATTTTGTGTACCCCTTGCAGCGGAAACCGGGCGGTCAGACCGGTCCTTTTTTTGCATTCGCTCAAGTCGAGCGCGGCACCAGTTCACGACCTTGATCAAGCAAGCCTGAGCGGGCCGTATAATCGACGTTACACCCAACGTCTTCCCGCTCTCAACCACGATGAAACCGCTCGATTTCAGATGAGCCAAAGCCTGCTCGACTGATGATCGGCTGCACCCCGCCTTTTTAGCTATTGTCGCAATGGAAGCGTCACATCGCCCGCGCGCGAGGGCGCTAAGCTCGCAGATCGTGTGCAATACCGCTCGAAAACTGGCACGAGGAAGCTTCGCATAGATCTCGGCTACGTTTGCCCCGCTCTTTTCGAGCTTCGCTGAGAACCAACCCGCACTGATGTTACGAGTTCTCGCCTGCGCACGCCGTTCCTCCAAGGTAAGCCTCGAATGGATGGCCAAGGGTGTGCCCCATTTTACCGGTCGCGCTCTCCGGCCCGCCGAGAGTTCCGCCCGACGCTCATTCACCGCGCCGTAGACAGACTCCACAAACTCATCATCCAGTAGCCCGCGAGCGTGCGCACCGATGACAGCCTTGATGCAACTATCCAACGCCGAATGTGACCATGTATTTTTGACGTTAGATAGGATTGTTCGTTCGCTGAGTTGGCACGTCGCCAACGCTGAAGCACTCATCTTTCTCTCTTTCCGGTTAGCCGGAAACGCCGAGAAAAAAAGACAAAAAGACTTGCATTTCGCCCTGAAGGAATCTACCTTCTAGGGAGAACGGCGCTCGGCAAAAGCGTTCTTTTCTATCTTAGTTTTCGACCCCGGACGGGAGACCGTCTGGGGTTCGGCATTTCTGGGGTTAGCTTTCTAGTCCTTGACTGATTCCCTTTCCAAAATTTTTCACAATGAAACCCGACAGAAAAAGTATGTCAAACTTTTTAACGCCGGGTAACTCATTCTACACGGCTGCAACTGCTGGTGACGTGGCTCTCTCTGAGCGCACCGACATAGTAGCCTCCGTTTTTGCTCCCAAATGCTGACTGATCAGCTCACGGGAGAGATTCGCCACAACCTCATTGTACACGACCAGCGCGCCTTTGATGCCGATCATCCCATCAAGGGACTTATCGCTCGCCGCAGCGCATAGAATCGCGGCTACGTCCGACGCCGATGCGATCTCCTTCGCCACTGTCGAGTTGCGCACCACGGCCGTGCCAAGCTTGTTGCTCCAATCTGCGCAAAGCGCATCCTTGGATTTGTCGCAAACATCGTTCTTGGCTTTTACGATTACGCCGAAGGTCTTCCCACCGAAGGCAGCCAGCGCGCCTTTTTCGCTGAGTGACGCGGCGCACCTGGCTATCTCCTTTTGGTCCCAATAGACCCGGAAACCACTGGCCGCGTCAGACGCGCCCTCTCGAATTCGGATCGATGCGCCGGGAGTGAAAAGCTTTTGCGTCGAGTCCCCGAAAGGATCGGTGCCGACAAAAAGACCGGTATTGATCGCCCCTTGCTGCCGTACAGCTTTGACGATTTGCTCATGCATCTCTTGCAGCCGAGGCCGGATCAGATCGCGAACATGATCAATCGTAACCTTGCAGCCACCGTGGACCATCCTTGTGAGCATGTCACAGGCGATGTATTCCGCCCGCGCCTCGTCGTCTGCCTCGCTGATAATCCCCGTCATTCCTAAAAGGAGGCCGGAAACGGAAGCCACGTCAGCTTTCATGAAGCCGACACGGCTTGCCACGCTCGATGTCAATTGCTCGAGCACTTTCTTGTGCCCATCGCGCTTGAGCAAAAAGCAGTGCCGGATCGCGCCGCTTTCGTCCGTATACATTGCCTTTTCGCCCATTCGCTTCCCCGCGAGAGCCGAAACGGCGGCAAAAAGGTTGCCTTCAACAGCATATCGCGTCCGACTGACGCTCCCGCCCTGCACATTCTGGAACAGGGCCATCATCACGCTGTCTTCGGGACTGCCATCTCCCAAGAACGGCTTCCAGTGAAGACGTTCATAACCATTTCCGAAATCGGGGGATTTTCCCTTCGCTTCGGCTTCTTCCAGCGCCTGAGCGAGAGGTTGAGACCACATGGGCGCAATGGACCGGGCGAGGCCAATCCCGTCATCGTCCAGACGCGCACTCTTGAACGCCCATATCTTCGTGACGCCCTTAGCCTCAACTGTCGCTTGGTGTTCTTCGCGTAGGATCGCATAGACAGATGCCATCGGCATATCGATCAGGTGCTCCTCGCCGGGTACTGCGATCCGCACGCTCCACTCGCCAAGATTCAGGGGCTTCTCCTCGTTGAAGCGTACATCGGTGATCACGGCCGGGACACCGATCTCTCTATCGGTGTGATCTGTCCCGTCGATATAATCGACGGCGGCATTGAACAGCGTCGAATCTCGCAGCCTTGAGACCAGCTTGGGGTAAACCGTGACGATAGCGCCGGGTGCGAGTGTTGGTGCTATGTCGAGCAGGAAATCAAGCTTGTGCCCGGCATCGAGCACCATTTTCTCAAGCCCCTTGATTTCCTTTTCAGCATCGCGTGTCCATTGATTATCCCAAAACCCTTGGGCGACCTCCAATGGGTGTTCTGTCGCTCCAAGGCTGCGCAATTCGTCAGAGCGGTTCATCACACGGTCGAAAATCGGATCAGAGAAACGAATTTCCTGACCACTCGGCGCGAGGCTTTCCAGCCGCTCAACAACCGACATCTCGCGGCCAAGGGTTTGATCGATCATCCATCCCTTGCCCCGCGCTACCGCGTCCTCAACAGCCAGCACATCGATTGGCTTGATTGTCTCCTTGTAAGTCAGCTTGTTGAGCGCAAGGGGACGTTCGGACATGCGTGCTGATGCCGCGTTGCCACTTATCAGCGATGCCACTTCTTTCACCTGCGCCCGCCAGTCATATTCTCGCAGCCGCAGAGGATTTTCGCCGAGGGCGTCCAGCAAGGCCACGCGCATCTGAAAAGCGGTGTCCAGCTCGCCCATGATCGTGCGCTGCATGCCGGAAGGCAGCGCGATCATACGGCCCATCAGCTTCTCAGAATATTTCGTCTCGATATCGGATTCCGGGTCGATATCGAGCGTGACGGCAATATCCGGGTTATTCTTGAGATATTCGCGGCTGACAAATTGCCCCACCTCGTTGAGAAGGTCGAGCGTATCCTTAATGTTGGACTCGTTTTCACGGGTGGCCGTAGAAGCCGCTGTAAGCGAACGGTTCTTTCGGTTGAACAACTGCGCCAGACGATCCGAGCTGGCCAGCCCTTGC
This sequence comes from Rhizobium oryzihabitans, assembly GCF_010669145.1. Taxonomy (NCBI): domain Bacteria; kingdom Pseudomonadati; phylum Pseudomonadota; class Alphaproteobacteria; order Hyphomicrobiales; family Rhizobiaceae; genus Rhizobium; species Rhizobium oryzihabitans. Next base: position 42,037 of record NZ_CP048638.1, on the reverse strand, counting down.
AGGGGCACCGTATAGAGCGGAGGATGAATTTGCCCGACACGATTGATGCGGCCGTCCATCTGGCGCTCCTGCGTCACATCGCCCTGCATCTGCGCCTTGATCATCTCCCGCTGCCGCACGTCGAAACCATTTGCGGGTGACGCCTGCGCCGACAGGCCCACAGCGGCCGACTGGTTCAGGATCAGAACATCCACACGACCGTTATTGAAGTCCGAAACAACATCGTGCTTAAGCGGCTTGGGCCGGGCGCTAATGACAAATCCGCCCCATCTTCCGCTGGTCGCGACATAAAGGAACGGCCCGTGATTTCTCCCAATGATAACCCGTGCTTTTCGAGTGCCACGGCTAAGTCGTCGATCACGGTCATCGACAATAGGGAAAAGTCGGCCGCATCCACCCGCGCATTGAAATCAGCCAGCCAATCTTCGTATTCGTGAAGGCGAATTTCTGTGACCGCCCCGAATCCATTGCTTTCCTTAACGGTCAGCAACCGGTCAGCTACACGCTTGATCACATGCCCGAGGTGGGGCTTCTCAGGGAGGACATAGGCTGACCCCTTCATGATGCCCGCATTGTCGGCATCATCGAGGCCATCATTATCCCAATGGCTCGCGATCAGATCGCGCATCAACGTGTCGCCAGTATTGGCGACCGCCACCAGAGGCTTCCTGCCTTCGGCGATTGACTTCAGCACGAGGTCTTCCAAGAAAACCCCATTGATAGCCAGCGTCAGGTAGTTCGACAAATGATGGAACCGGGAGGCTGGTGATTGATAATGCACGCCGACCGAGCCTAGAGCACGGTCCCGTTCCGCACCCTCTGGCATCTGTTCGATGTCCTTTTTCAGCTCCTTTTGCCGATGCTGAGACCAATCTTTGACCTCGCGGCCGAGGGCCAGCAACTCGGACATCTTGTGCGCGAAAAGATCGACCTTTTCGAGTACCTGAGCAAAGCGAACCGGATCGACATCTTGCAGAGAAACAGTTTCGCGAGCGACTTCAGTGTTGTCGAGTTCACGCGCAATAAGCCCTCCCGACCGCGCCATCTCGTAAGAAAGCGCTTCCTGCAAAGCCAGCGGCTCTTTTTCGATCAGCTCCACCAGTCTGTCGGGCGGAATCCCGACATCCGGTAGCGCAGAGCCGTAGACGCGCAAATTCCGCGCACCCTTCAACGCCGTCCCTGACGCATATGCAACGGAACCACCTGCCGCTTTGACGCCCTCAACCAGTGCTGTCATCGAGAGACCGACGTTCGACCCCTCACCGGCTGCTCGATGAGCCTCGTCCATGATCAACAATGGTGGCTTGTCCTGCTTGCCAAGCCACTCCATGATCGCCGCAAGTTTCGCTTCCCTGCCCTGCGCGCCGAGCTGCGAATATGACGACAAGATCATGTTCATCGACGGATCAATCGTCTTTTCACGTTTGGCAGACGATGGCGATGCCCGGAAAACGAAACCCTCTCCACGTCGCCGCTCCCCCTGAAAATCGGGGTCAAGGATCGATGCATCCTTACTGCTGTTGACGATGTAGGGTTTGATAAACTGCGGCAGCTCATTGGCTGGCTTCCGCATTACCGTGGCCAGATCGCGCGCTACAAAATCCGTGAATAACGAGGCATTATCGGTGAAGAACAACACCGGCCGATCCTCTTTGAAGGCCGCACGGGCGAGCGCCGCGAGCTGACGGCCTTTCCCAACGCCCATCAGATCTCCGACAATAATGGATTCTGCCCGCAGCGCTTTATGAAGCGCAAGCCCTACACCATCGACCTGTCCAGCATGCAGCAAGCCTCCCAACTCGCTGACCTCAACGCCAAGGCTGTCTGCAACAAAATTATCTACCGGCCCGCGAACGCGCTCCAGCTCCGTGAGGGCAAGTGCGACCGGTTCTGCCAGCGCTTTTTGAATCTTGAGAACAGGGCCACCAACAAGGGAGGCGGACTCATACGTGACTTGGAACGGATCATTCTCAACAACCAAGTCATCGACCAGCACATCAGGCGAAACCACGAACTCGGCCTCGTCCTCCGACATCTCAAGTTCGTCTTCACTGACCGCCTCGAACACCGGTTCCTCGACACCTGGACCGACCGGGGGAACTGCCGGGACCAGAGCCGCCGGCACATCACCGTTGGGCGTCTCATCTGTCGTGATATCAGCGTCGTCAAAGTCGGGAGCTACGAACGTTCTAGCAACCCGGGTGTCTGGCGCCGAGCGCCGAGCCATAATCTCGTCCATGGCCAAACGTGCAGCATCGCCCCACGCGAATAGCTGATCAGTGGTATGGAGATATGGCAGCTCATCGGGGATTTTTTTCGCTCTCTCAGCGGAGAGCGGGTTTTCAAGCCGGGGGCCAAGGGCATAGACGATCACAGGGAACTCAGCGCCGGATTTCCGATAGAGCCTTCCGTCGAGCATGGCAGCGCCAGCAACCTCGAAGGTCGCATGGAGATAGTTGTTGAAGAAGCGTGTCGCTCCCTCAAGCTTGCCTTCGCCCATCATCTCACCCGGTAGAACTAGGAACGAGCGACCACTGTCCGCTCGCACCTGGTTCAACGCGTCATAGACGATCCGATGGTCAAGGCGTGAGATGGAGAGCGTGCGGCCCTCTCTATCAGCCACATTCTGTGCCTTGATCGCCTCAAAGGGTGGGTTTGCCAGAACGGCGTCAAACGCCATTCCTCCAAATCCACCTTCAGCGTTCACTTCGAAAGCTCGCGGCCTGATATTTACAAACGGTGCGCCCGCATCCTTCAGCACTCTTGTGCCACGTTCTGCGCGTGCCTTGTCCAGCTCAAAGCCTTCTATACGTGCTCCGGCCGCCGCAGCGCCGAGCGCCAGCGTTCCGTTTCCGGCCGTTGGCTCAAGCACCAATTCTCCCTCGCGGATGCGCAATATATCCTGTGCGACAGCCGAGATCGTAAGAGGCGTTGAATATTGCTGCAAACGCAGCCGTTGCGCATTTCGTTCGCCATGAGCGGCAGACCTATCAGTCAGCTCTCTGGCGACTTCACGGAAAGCCCCACCGCTGCGCACGAGGTTTGCAGCTTGGACCGCCAATGCGGCTTCAATTTCCTCCTGAAAGGCGAAAACGCTAAGGAAAGGAGACGCGTCATCGACAACTATATCCTTGTGCAACCGGGCTATCGATCCCCGGTCAAAGCTATCACCTTGCACGATAGCCAGTGCTACACCGGCCGCGCACCCTGCCAGCTCAGTTGTTCGAATCGCGCGTAGGAACCGATCACGATGCTCGCCTTTTTCACGACCGTTGCTGAAGCGGTCGTACTCGTAGTGGGCCTCATTCGCTTTGTTGACTGCTACTCGGCCCCCGATGGTTTCAAATACCTTTGAACCGGCGAGGTTAAGGCCGATCTGGCGCGGAGTGACCATATCACCCATGCCGGTGCCGCTCATGCACTCGTGAAAACGCTTGGACAAGAGCGCGCGGTCGGCAACATCGACGTTGAAATCATCGTCCCAAAGCCGCCTGATCGGAAGGCCGCAAGCAACCCACAAGTCGCTTGGATCGAGATCGCCGGGCGGTCTTACGACGAAAATCGTGGCTTCGCCCCTCGTAACCGTATTGAGAACGGGCACATTGCAATACTTCAGACCGCCCCGCACGCCGGTTGCCCGCACATCATCGGTCGTCGCAATCAAAAGATCGCCTGCATTGCCGTGCATGCGAGAAGCACGCGGTATATACGCGGCTCCGATGCCATCGACAGAAAGAATGGGGAGTGGAACGGAAGGCATACCTTAGCCCCGGCCCTAGAAGTCGCGACCCGGCGAGGCAAAACGCGCGGGCGGGCGACTTTGAAGCGAAGAGGAAGGCTTTTCTCCTCCAGCCGACAGCAACCTTTCATGCGCTCTAATCGCTTCCTTCGCAGGCGTCGGCGTGACCTCTGGCGCGGACTTTGGCAGTGCAGAATAGCTCGTAACTGCATACGCGGCCGGACGCTCTAAAGCCCCGCCGTCTGCACCGCGAATGGCTATTGCTATCGCCCCGGCGAAGGAACCCGAATGAAACAACTCTGGCCGCTTCAGCAGATTATCCATCGACTTCCGTACGATTGGCACCGTAAAGCCCGGTGTAAGGGCAACCGATGCCTCTCCGGACTTCACCACATCATAAATCCGTTGAACCGCTGCGCTGTCCTCGGGAGCGGCTTCGGACATCCGGTCGATGACGATCTGCGCCGAAACGCCAGTCGCCGCCGCAATTGCTGCCGCTGCCGCCGCTGAGTTGCTATCGAGCTGGCTACGTTTCAGCGTGTCACCAAAACCGTTCGACAATTGGAACTGCACGCCATTCCCGAGGTCAGCCTCAAAGCTTGCGCTCCGCATGTAGAACGCCTTGCTCTGCGCCTCGCCTTCTTCATTTTTCTCTGAAATCGTCACGATCACGGTTCGAGCCATAACGCCAGAACCAACCGGCGACCGAACGTCGAAAGCCTCTTTGACAGCGCGTTGAGCCTCATCCTTTGAGGAAGGTGACAGCAACACCGCCTTGTCTGGCTGGTAAACCTGTAGCCGCATCGAGCCATCGGAAAATTTCGAGAGTGACACCGTACCCGACATTGCTGCCTGAAACTCGGGATCGCTAACAAAGCCATATGCTGCTTGCGCGTAATACTGGCGATCACTGAAATCGAGCCGGGTATTGTTGAGCAAGATTACTCCGCCCGGCTTCACGCCTTGATCGTTTGTCCTATCGGCGAACTCGGATAGCTCTCTTCGATTGGCAAAGCGATCTTCCCATAGACGCACCCGCTCACGATCATCAACATCATTGCGGCCCTTCATCATGTTCGCCGCTCGCGCTGGTGACATGAGTTGGACGGTCAGCTCTTCGCCATTTTGAAGTTGAGTGCCCTTAACGGACGTTACACCGTCTTTTGAGGTGTATTCGCTCACACTGAGAGCGACGTTGCCGAGGGTGGCAGGCAATTTTGGACCAGCAAATTTCTTAGCACGTTCGGCCATGCTCTTCTCCAACCAACTAAATCACCGTCTGACAGACTCGCCAGCACTCACTGCGAAATAACAGACAGCAATCAAATTGATTGTCAAGCCGGACTCAAAAACACTGTCGAATCACCGACGAGGACGGACACGCCGAAACCCTACAGAGCAGCTAGTTTCCATGCATTGTCGAGGCCAATTGACAATGCATCTCTGTCGGAAAAAATCTCTCGTGTCGAATGGGCGACCACCTGACCGTAAGCTAAGGCAGTGGCCTTTCGCGCTTCTTCCGTCGCAAAGATCGTGGCTTTTGAAAAACGCACGTCGAACCAGCCACCTCGTTTTAAGTCCACGGAAAATAACGGTCTTTCGGTCGGCAGCATCCCGATTATTTTCCCGACATGTTCTGAGTGCCCCAAGACAATCGGCATTATGAAGCCGTCTTCCAGCCACAAGCCCGATGCAAAATCTGGAAATTCGGGTGCAGCCATCGCTTCACCAAGAAGCGCAGCGGCATCCGATCCGATCTTAGAGGCCGCGCGCTCGATGACGGCTTCATACAGCTCACGTTGCACATCGAACGGGTTGGGACATTTTGCTAATCGGGTAGCCACAACATCCGCAAACGCACCTTCGACAACGAATCGCGTTAGCTGCGAGACTGTGAACTCAGTACGTTGATCTGGTGCGCTCAAACCTTGTACCTACCTTGGAACAGTTTCATGATCACTTGCCGCTCGATCATGTCACGAGGCGTATAACCTTTACGGGACGCATAGGCCGCGAGCGCGATGTAGACGACCCAAAAAATGACGAATGGCCAAAGGAGGGGTAGCTTTGTGAACTGCCACACCATCCCCGTCGCGATCCCCGAGGGGATAAGCAGCATCACTGAACCATGAAGCCCTAAAACCCCATTGATCGGCTCGCCCGTCCAGCGCCACCCATCACCGGAAAAACTTACCCGCTCTTCATCAGCCATTCCGATCTCCTATGAACTGGTTGCATGAATAGGGCCAGCAGCGGATTTGCCCGACATCCAAATGTGTGAAGCGGGAATACACCCCTACACCGCCGCCTTTAAAAGTCATCGCCGCGATAGCCAGTGATCGAGGCGGATATCCCGGCACTTTCAGGTCAGCGGCAAGCCCACCCATATGAAGAGAGTTTCTAGCCGCAGTTTCTATGGCCGCATTATGCCGGGGCGTGCGATAACCGCTTGTGAGGATAAAAGGCAGCATCGAACCATGGATCATCGCCATCGTTGACTGAACCGACGACACGAAGTCGAACAGCGACGGCTCGATCCAGAGCGCCTTATCGTCATCCTTCACATCTCGCCAGAACCACGATAATTCCGCGACCGCGCGACGGTCCAGCTCGCCGTTGAACCGGTATCTAGCCGCGATGCTCTCACCCGTTGCCTCACGGTAGAGCTGTAGTGACCCAAAACCAGAAGTGCGAGGATCTGTTTCGGGCGCAGCCTTCTCGACTTCTTTTGTGAATGCCCGATCCTCGGCATCATCAGCCGACGGCGCGAACGGTATCCTGTCCTTCTTATCGACCGCACCCTCTTCGGCCGCAAAGGCTGTCGCCCCCACGGCCCACGCGCTCGAAAACGCCCCTACGAGGAATGAGCGACGATCCAGCATCTGTCAAAGTATCCGCTCTGAGCTGCTATAGCCGTAGCGCTTGAGCGCCAGTATTGCAGCCTCTTCCGAGATATTGCCGGATTTAAACTGTTCCGCGACAGTCGTCTTCATCGGCTTGCCTGATCCGCCGCGCGACATGAGGTCGTAGAGAAAGGCACGAGAGCCGAGAAAACCAACTTTCGTAAGTTCCTGCCGCGCGTCGTCATTGAGTACCACCCACTCCCGCAGGCAGACACGACCTCCTTTGGTATCTCTCACCAGTACCTGGCTGACGATCATATGAGTTGTCGCCACCGCCATCTCGAATGCTTGGCTCTGCATTTCACGCGGAAATTTGCCAACAATACGCTGGATCGCCAAAGCCGCAGTGTTTGAGTGAACCGTGGTATAGACCGCGTGCCCCGTGTTCGCCGCCTCTTGGGCTGCGGCCATTGTCTGATAGTCGCGCTGCTCGCCAACCACGATCAGTCGCGGCACGCGGCGCATCGCTTCTTCAATCCCCATTTCAAAACTGCTGAAATGCGTCGGGATTTCTGATTGCGCTATTACGCAGCGGTGAGACTGAATTGAATCAAACGTGAACTCAATAGGCTGCTCAAGCGTAACGATGTTGCCTTCAATGGGCGTTTCTTCTTCCATCACTCGCCGAAGAAGCCCTGCAAACGTTGTCGTCTTCCCCGATCCGGTCGGGCCAGACAAAATTACAGACCCCATCTCAGGCGTCGATTCCGCGATAATGTCTTCCTCAAGCTGGATGTCTCGAACGGTGGGCGGATGTTCGGGAATATAGCGCAGCACCATTTGCCCCCCGAGCGAGGCCCCGAAAGCGCAAGCGGTCACGTTCGCTCGAAAACGGTAGACTTTAGGCTCGCCATGCTCATCGCGATCCCCGAAATCACGAGCGTCGATCCGCTTATTGAATGACCGCGCCCCGGCAAGCCGCGTCTCGACATCACCACCCGAGCCGCTGATGTGTTTTGCAGCCCGCATGAAGTCCGTAGTGTCGTATGTCCACTCGGTCAGAGCGATCAGCGAGCCGAGCTTGTTCATCAAGATTGGGGAGCCAGTCTGGAAAATGACATCCTGACAGCCATTTCGCGCAGCGTAGCAGAGGATGCGCATAACATCCTCGCCAGTCTCAGTCATGCGAAAGCTTTGCGACAGATCGCGTTTACCCGACCATAGGCCAATCACCTGCGCATACTGCTGGTCCATCATTTGCCCTTCGCGATTGGCACCGGCACGTTGCGCATCGTCACATCAGCAGACCCCACAGGGAACGCATCCACACCGGCCTTGCCTCGGAATGTCGGCGAGACGACGATCTTGATCGTCTTACTTCCGCGAAGCGCTACGCGGCCGTCACGGCTGATCTGAAGAGCCTTGCTCTTTTGAGAAGCGATAGGCATCGAAATTGCGCCTCGGGATGCCAGATCATGGTAACGGGCCATTCCCTCGTAATCACGCCGCATGCGCCGTTCAGCTTCTTCAAAATAAGACCGAGCCTCGGCAATTCCAATTGACTGGCCTTCCTTGTACCCGCTTTGCCAAGCTGTGCTGTCCTCTTTAGAATGAGGACGCAGGTCGATGCCATTCTCAGGATCGGACTGCATGAACAGGTACGTGCGCCATGAAGGAGCCTGCGCTGTCACTCGCGCAGGAGTGACGATTTCAAACCTTCCAAGCGTTAACTCAAGAATCTGAGGACCATTCTTTTCAACGCGGCTGTTCGTGAGCACGACAACTGGCGGGACAATATGATCGTTGATCATAAGTGAGGGAAAAGGATAGGTGCGGTCCAACCAGCCCGCCATCTTATTGAGGGAGGCGTTAATCCGCTGAGCCTCCTGCGCATAACCGTCTCTGATACCGGCAGTGCGAGCAGTCTTCCTGACCATCTCTTTTCGGGCGGGACCCTGCCCCCCGAGACCGGAACCGGGCGGGACTTGTGGTCCACGTCTATCAGGCGTTTGACCACGCATATAAACTGAAGGATCGACAACCACATTCGACCCTGCTCCTGTAGGTGCTTGCAGCATCTGACCGGACGCAGGATCGCGGATGACGCTCTGGCCAGCCATCCCCGGCTGGTTCAGCATAACGCCCTGTTGCTGGCCCGGATATGCGCCGGGATAACCACCGGGATAAACGCCGGGATAAACGCCGGGATAACCAACTGCCGGATAACCGGGATAACCCATAGGATACATATTAGGATAAGCAACCGGGGGCTGATATCCGCCGGGATAGGCAGTCACCTGATTGGGATACACATTCTGTCGTACCGGCAGAGTGTCCTCTTGCGCATGCGCTAGGGAAACCCCTGTCATCAATATTGCCGCCGCAAAAGCGCCGTTCATGCGAACCATCTGATAGTGCCTCCTAGAAAATCAACCAAGGCAACATTCCCCGGTGGATCGCCCAAGCCTCGCTTGGCAGTTGCAATGCTCTTTTTCTCAAACCCGATTCGAGCAAACCGCGCTATCGCTGCCGCACGTTTCTCAACCGGTAGAGATAGAAGATGAGCGGATAGCTTCTCTTCCAATATCGTCAGGGGGAGCACGATCCCGGCTTCTCCTGATGTCTCATCATCCATTTGTAAATCACCCCTGCTCTCCCCAACGACGAGCGCTTTTGAGCAGCCCCCTTACTATACTAACTTCACATTGCTTCGCAATCTTGAAATCAATGTCCTTTATTCCCGATGAGGCTTCTTTCAGGACCGTTGCATTCCCGCCAGCCCCATAAATCGTTGATGCACCGTGGCGACCGATCTCAGCAATTAGAATTGGCCCAAACTCCCGCCACGCTTCGCGACGAGCTTGCGCAATATGCATAGTGATATCGCGCTTGCCTCGCTTGGCGTAGCAAACGCCGGTTTCGAATATCTCAGCGACCCCATTTACCGAGACGTTCAACCTCGTCTCAATGATCTCGCAGGTGCGCTTTTCAACGAACATGGCCGTCTCGATATCGACCTTACGAAACTCGACCTCATCGCCTTCAGCTCCATCAGAAACCAGTGCGATCCGCCACTCCTTTGAGCCAAAATCTACAACGGCAAAACGTCCCTTTTCCTCTTTGCCCCCACGAGGTGAAATCCCTGCAAATTGATCCAGCGAGAAATCAGCCAACACCGCTTCAGCCGAACCCATTACACCCAACTTTGAGACCAACAACGCGCTACCATTCGACAAGCGGCAGTTCGAAAGAGAAGAACGTAGATATGCCGCTTCATCGCTAGATGGGGCAACACCTGACCCGACCATTAGGACTGATGAGCCAGCTATCCCCAAGCGGTCATAAGCTGCGGCGATCATTACCGCCGATGAGTGAGTATCCGAGAGGGCCTTCGGCAACTCAGATTCAACGAAGCCTGTCCGATCTGAACGGTCCCCTACCCTGACAACCGCATCACCGTAAGTGACAACTTGGGGAGGCTTATCGCGAGGACCCGAGACGCGAGTCCCCAATCCTAGACGTGTTGGAAACTGAACCAGACGTGTCCCACCGGGAACCGTCGCCATAGCCTTGACCCAAACCGAACCAATATCGACGGCGCAATTTCGAGCGGTTACTGCCATGCTAATATTTATGAATTTGGAGCAGCCGCTGTGTTTACGTCAGCAGAGGCCGAGACCCGTGGAGCCATGGTGGTAGCGTTGTTCTCCAGCGTCCGCTTTACATAGGCGTCAGTTGGCTCATTTGATGTTGTCTGGCAACCGGCGAGAGTGGCGGCGACAACAATCACAGCAATTGACTTTCCAAGCATGTTCACAACCTTCTACAAATCAAATTCAATGTCCTTTTATGCCAGCTAGAGGATGAAATGAAAAGCACCAATTCGCTTGATGCCGAGGCCATCGGGAAGCCATCACCTGATAGCACGTGATATCACTTGATGGCAGGGATATGCTGCAATACATCTGATGATATCAGTGGTCCGTAAACGTAGGGGATGTTGTTTTGCCATCATTGAGAACGGAGAAGGCATATCGAAGGGCTGCGACCCGTTGGAATGCAGAACTGGCTCGTTGTGGTTTGGAGCCGACCCCCGAGAATTATGTGGTGGTCGCCACGGCAGATGATCCTTATCTAACTGATGCGAGTTGGCGCTTCATCAGAGCGGCGATAAAGTGGTGGATTACAAGCGAGATTGGTCATGAGGAAGCTGAGCGATTTACGCGCCTTTTTCGTGAGAAAAAGCCAGCCGTAAAGCCGAAGCTAAAGCTGCCAAAAGGCGTTGGGCCACAGTTAGAACAGGATTTGATCCATGTCCTTCGAAATGGAAATCGTGGACGCTTCCAGCTTCTTGCCGCAGATATGATTGAAGCCGGTATCGCAACAGGCTTGAGACCGGTTGAATGGAAGGATGCAAGCCTTGTTGATGATGTCTTGACAGTTCCGAACGCAAAGTATCGGCCGGGCGTTTCCGGTAATGGTGAGAAAAGAGAGCTATTCCTGCTAGATGACGTGATTACGTTCGAGCAGCGTTCGGCCATTGATAGGGTTATTACTGCCTTGAATGGCGTTGAGTGGGATGACATTGGAACGCATGTTCGCCGCGCCCTACGTGGAGCAAAGGCAGAACTAAGAAAGATGAAACTGATCACTCCCAAGGAGATGAAAACGCGAATTTACGACGCCAGACACCAGTTTGCAGCTAACGCGAAAAATACATTGGATTATCAAGGTGGTGAGGTTGCGGCAGCTATGGGACACCGTAGCGCAGTAACTGCACACACATCCTACGGAAACCGTAGGAAAGGGCGTGTTGGTCTCCCGGTTAAACCGTCCGCTGTAAGCGTTGAGAATGTCGATAAAAGGTCTCTTGCTAAGTTGGCCGGTTCAATTGCTAAAGCCGTTAATCAGTCCGTGAATATTGCTCAACCGAAAGCTTCTGATAATGGCGCTTCCAACCAGACTACGAATAATGAAATGAGCACGGCGAAAGTTCGCGCAACACCCTCACAGACATCGGGGTTCAAACCATAAATCAAGCCGTCTCGTATTGCATTATTTGCTGTCTTTGATAACTTCTAGGCTCTATTTTTGTGAGGCTTAGATGACGACAAAACGCGTTAGGTCGGAACGGGATGATAATCTCAGCTACGACGCGAAGAAGGCAAAAGAGATTTTTGCACGCAAGCTTGCTGACGATGCAGGTGGAAGGCGCAGCAATTCACAGATGAAGCGCGATGCTGATTTGATATTGACCCTCCTTCGTGATGGAGAGGTCAAAGGGGCCAGAATGTCTGTTTTCACAGCTACGTTCCAAGACCTCTTCAGCATCTCTCGTGAAAGTGCGGGTGCTCGATGCCGGGCTGCGATCAAATTTTTGAAGGATGAAGGCCGGGTTCATCCCAATGAAGACAAACATCCGGTATATTCTCTCAGCGAGTAGAATGAGGTGTGATGTGCGCGACCTGGCTGAAGTTTCGATGATTGATCATTTTCCGCGTGGCGGCATGGATCGCCGGGGCGCAGCCAACGCCAACGATGGCGCTGTTCATCGTGCGCCTAAGCGCGCCAGCTTCCCTGCCGACCGCCTTACGGTGCCCGCTAAGGGGGTTTTGATCCGTATTCCAGTTTCAATCGATATGTTCGATGACTGTGCTATTCGTGACAAGCATCTACCACAACCGGACCTTGAAGTTTCTATTGCTGTTGACGAGCAGGGCGCGTTCCTTACGGCGCGTCTGAATGGGGCGTCTTTCAGGCGAACAATGAGGCGTGTTCGCGATGATCAACGTGATCATAAGCCGCTTGGTAGACTGTTTATTGTCGGGAGAATTGTCACGCCGGGTGTCATCACCGATCCCGGTTTGCAATACGAGTACATTTGATCTGGTAAGGCTGTGATCCGATTTGGATCGCTCCCGTCACCTACGGCGCAATTTGGGAGCGCGGTTCCCGCTCGCGATCTGCTTCATGAGCGGTTCGGTAAGGTGATTATTTCTCAATTAGCGTCAAGGTTTCATAATCGATGAGCAGCCGAGTGTTTCCATCGGCGGCAATCTTGGCGTTGTCCATCATGAAGATCAGCATTTCGCCGACAGACAAGCGGTGATTTTTCTTGAAGTTTTTCATGCGGTCAGACTGGTCGCGTGGCAGACGCATGGAGGAATTATCTATCGTCGGCCTCACGTCATCGTCTGAATCGAAACGGGCGTAGTCAACGAGGACCCTGTTTGATCCATCTTCGTTGATGCCGGTGATGTTCATCAGGAACACGTAAAGGTCGCCTGTTGGAAGCCGGTGGAGTTTTTTAAAAGTCTCAACTCGTGCCGCCTCTTCTCGGGGAAGGCGCAACGTATGCATGTCAATGATGGGGCGTTCGGCTATCGCCTCGCCCGATCCAGCTTTCGATGCTCTTCGCGGAGCCATTATCTCCCCTTCCCCAACCTATGTCGCCGCATCTGGAGCGGACGCTTAATGTTACAATCAATACCGTGCAATGGAAAGTGATATCCTGCGAATGATTAAGATATGGGATGTCGAAATCTACGACGCATTTCATTAAATCAGATCATTGCGCGCTGTGCATCTATATAATGCTACCAACCGTTAGCACGCGCATGATAGCGATGTAAGGCGATATGAGGTGATAGCACGTGATATCATGCGGTGTACGCCGTGGTAATATGGCGGTCTTGATATCAGTTCACGATTCGATTACTCTGTCCTTGAGCGATAATAGGGAGCGTACACCCATGCCTGACGTTTCAGAAATGGCTTATAAGCCAACGAGCCTGCCCGTCGCTGCATGGGAAGCCTTGCCCTTCGCATTTTCAATGGATGTCGCAGAATCGCTGGCTCACCCTGCAATAAAAAGCCTCTTTAGGCTATGGGGTTCTTCAGACGGTGAAGTCGCTCGGGGCGGCTATACATTCACAGTAGATTCGGGTGATCTTTCTGTATCAACGGAATTCCTTAACGGAGACGGCGATTGGTGCTCTCTTTCCTTGTCCGGTGATGGTCTTGTGCTTGTAATTGGTAACAACGGCGAGCGGTTGAGGCTTACTGTCCCGGCAGATCAGTTGGATCGGGTCGAGTTATTCGAGGAATGGTTCCCGCACATCCAGCTTCAGTGAACCACAACAAGTAGCGAGCTGGTCTAACAATGAAAATCTTCCGACGCCGCAAGGTGGCTCAGACTACCGATGCTGATGATACGCCCCCGGTTGCAGATAAGAGGGGCTTTTTGCGTTGGCCCGGCAGGGTGATCCCCCGCCCTATTAAAGATTCTCACCGCAACGCGTTGAAGATGACGGTCTCGGCCTTCAGCGCTGATCGACCTGATTGTCCTGACTGCAAGCGTGAAGGCCGTAGCGGCGTTCTTGTGCCGATTTCGGGACGGCCCAACGCTAGACGATGCTCCGATCCAGATTGCGGACTGGAGATTACATTACGTGAGCTTGCGGACATCAATGGGCCTGTCGTCCATTATGCTCCCGAGGCTCGTAGAGCCTATTTTATTAGATCGGCGACCATTCTGTTTGTGATTGCTTGCGCGGTTTTGTCAGCCGCAGTGCTTTATAGCGGCTGGGTCGGATCGGGCCTAATGATGTTTGCGGCCTTTCTGCTTTCGATGCCGCTTTTCATGGGCTGCTTCGCTATGCGCTACCGCGCTTGGCAGGTCGCTGAGAACCGATTTTATGAGGAAAAAGCTCCACTTGGGGAGTTCATACAAGCAGAATTAGCAAATATATTTAAAAAACAATCCTAAATGGAACAATAATAAGGTGGGGGTAGAGAAATAATAAAATGCGAAAGGATAACGCTGTACACGAGGGCACCAGCCATTTTATTTAATTGTGACAATCTGACAAATCACTAAGCTTTGATTGTCACGGCATACCTACAGGAGTCTATCCCGACAATGAGAAATGAAGTTCTGCCGCGTGGGGAGGTGTACCAATGACGCGGAAGACGCAGAAGCGCGGTAGCCATCGTCCCACTGAGAGGCGATTGCGAACGCGTTTACGAGCAGTCATCGAGAAGCAGCGTGAGTACATCGGTGAGTTGTCGGAGCTTATGCGTCAGGAGCAGTCATTGATTGCCGAGCTGGACCATACCCCGCCTCGTGCAGATGAACTCCAAAATTTCGATACCGCCGCCCGGCGCAAAGCGCACGACACGCTCACTCAGTACATCGTCAAGCTCACTCAGCTCCGAGATTACACCAAAGATTTTCTCACCGTGATCGATGAACTGGATGACCTCGACAGCCGCCCTCGCCTTCTGCCCGTGAGAGATGTCGATACCGCGACTACCAGCGATCACATCACCAGCTTGCTTGATGGCTCCCAGTTTCAGATCCTGACGCGCAGTCTCGTCGGCTATGAGATTACGGCCGACGATTATCGCAGGCTGTTTGGCCTGCCAGATGAATATTTGCTTTGGACCAAGAAGGTCCAAGACACGCGGCGTGGCGTCGTCCTGAAACATCGGGTGTGGGATAAGAGGCGCGTTAGCAAAGGCCACGACGATGATGAAGGCTGAAAACGGCCACAGAGCTTCGTAGGGAGGCGTTTCGCCCCTCTGACGTTAGTTTCCCCATTGAACCTCGCATTTCGCTCTGTACGGGCAAATGCGGGGTTTGTTTTTTCCTGGCTGTTGGTAGTTTCGCAGCCTTGATAGATCGCTCCCGTCACCTACGGCGCAATGTGGGAGCGCGGTTCCCGCTCGCGATCAGGCTGCGTGCATTAGAACGCAAGTAAACGCAAATGCGTTCATGCACGTGCAAGCAAAAGAACGCGCAAGAACGCAACAGCAAGCGAAAGAACGAGACCGCACGCGAACGCTTGCAAAAGCTGTTTACAGAACGTTAAAGATTGATAATGTATATGAAAGATACCGAACGCATTTGAATGAGTTTGCGTGCGTGCTCACGCTACAATCCAAAAGGAGCGCTTATATGCCCGTTATTGCAGCATTTAATTCGAAAGGTGGATCAACCAAAAGCACGGCCCTGCTCGTGCTGGCGGATTCGTTGGCACGACAGAATGCCTCAGTGACGGTTATCGATACTGACCCTCAGCGATCGATCGCTAACTGGCGTGAGCAGGCGACGACATCGACCATTGAAGTCATTGAGCAGACATCGAGCACCGGCATTCACAAAGCTATCAAAGATGCCTCAGCCAAGAGCGCGTTTGTGTTCGTTGATATGGCGGGTTTCACGTCCGATATGAGAACCCCTGTCGTGAGCAGGGCCGATCTCATGATTATCCCGATGCAGCCTAGTCCAGAAGACGCACGAAAAGCCGCAGACTCCTTCGCATTGATTACGAGCGACGAAGAGACGCTAGGTCGGACGGTCGATAAGCGAATTCTCTGGTCGAGGACCGTACCGAATATGATTTCGCGCGTGGAGCGCAAAATCATGGCTGAAATTCAAGGGAACGATGTGCCTTCCTTCACAACCCACCTCCACGAGCGGTCTGCTTACAAGGCCATGATGCTGGAAGGCGTTCCACTCGCAGAGCTAAATCGCGACGAGTACAACGGTGTCGATAAGGCGATAACAAATGCCGACCTTCTCGCGGCCGAGCTGGTCGAATACATCATCAACAAGCAGGAGAAAGCCGCATGAGCAGCAAACCTCTCGGATTTGGGAACCGTCATATCGATCCAAACCCGGCCGATGTGAGAAACAAGCTTAGCCTTGCTGCCAGCATGAAGCCGACCCCTGTAAGCGACGATCTGCCGACCGCCAAGGAAGTCGAGCGAATTGTAGAAACGCAGGAAGGTACGATCCGACAGCAGCCGCTCAAGATCGCCAGCAAGCGCAAAAGCAAAGGGATCGTTCAGCCTCTGAACATGCGGGTGCGTCTGGCAACCCACAACCGGTTCGTGGAGCTTTCCAAGACATTGCGCATGCCCTACGACGAGACGCTTGAATGGGTTCTGGAAAGGGCAGGGGTGGATGAAGATGGGAATCCGCCAGCTCTCTAGTGGCGGATCGACGCGAGGACCGCAGCCTTGCTTGCGGTCCTCGCAACAGACGATTAAGCCCCGGCCATACCGAAAGCCTTGCACATGTTGTCGAGTCCGACTTCAAGGCCGATAGTGTTCGCGATCATTGCAGTGATGCCGTTGACGAAATAGCACATAATTCCCCCGATCAGATAGTAGACCGGTGTGCTCCATGGCACCATCTCGCCATTGGATTTGCGATATGCCGAACGGGCGGCGTTGAAAAGCGCCACCGTGCCGATGATCATCCAGATCAGAGTTACGGAGTATTGGAACTGCTGGCAGTACGTGCCCGTGATCGAGCCAGATTGCGCATAATCGAGAACATTGCTCGTGGTCGCATCTTCGGCGAGTGAAAAGGTGCCAGCCAAGCGGTAGAAAATAACTGCGCCCATCGCCGCTGCGCTGCCGAGGGCTAGCTTCATGATCGCGCCGGTAAACGTCGCCTGACGCGTCGAGAAACGGCTATTGCCGCTGGTGTACTGGTAGCCTTCTAAAAGTCCCATGCCGCCCACGATGACCCCAAAGATCGTGATCGACAGGATCATAATGGAGAGAAGGATTGAGTTGGCTTTGAAGAGATTGATTATGATTTCGGTGAGATCGGTCATCTTTTAATCCGCTTTCCCCAATTCCTTCAGAAGTGTTTCGTTGTACGCTTTTAGCTTCCGGTTCTCCGCCCGAACCTCCATCAATGCGTTCTCCAGCTCGCGGACCTGATCGCGAAGAATATCGACCTCGTTGCCGAACAGATCGGTGTCAGCTCCCGCAGGCGGTGCTTTGTATTGAAGCGTCGGCTGGTCTTCTGGCGCAAATTCATAGCGAGACACGTTGCCTTCGCCGCCCGGCCTAGTAATCACAGGGTCTGGTGCGCGCGCGTCCTGAGCTGCGGCCATCTGCGGTAGCGCTCCGCACAGGATCGGTAGCGTTATCGTGAAGAGAATTCGTGAAAACATACCTTGTCCGTGACCTGTTTCGAGTTTCATTCGACAATGTATCTCGATACGGAAACATTGTCATGTCGCCTTTCTTCTGGCAAAACAGTTTCCAGTCAAGGGCGCTGGAATCTTCGTCTGCGCCTTGTGCGAGTAGGAGTAGCACTCGCGCGCTTGAGCAAGGAGAGGAAAACTCATGCAGTTGAAGCGAACGGCCATAATTACTGCTGTTTCGGTCGCCACGGCGCTCTCGTCTACCGCCACCATGGCGGCACCGTTGACGTTCACAGAGCTTTTTAACCCGGCCGAGATCAACGATCCGAAGAATGTCGTTGCTTCGATTATGAACCGCTTGTGGAAGAACGATATCCAAGAGGTTATGGGCGCGAATTACGAGTTCATGTATGCCTCTTTTGAGGCGAAGGGTAACACTTACCTTGTCTCGATGATGGGATCGCCTCTGTGCGGCGCCAATTCTTGCTCATGGTACGTCCAGCGTGTTTCGCCTGACTTCAAGGTGCTGGCGACAAGTGAGCGCATCAACGCTTGCCAAGACCGGAATACGGTCGATGTGACTGACGACAAGCTTTCGATTTGCGGCAAACAGGTGGAGCTTCCATGATCAGATCCTCGCGCATCCTGTTCACGGCCGCGACGATCTTTCTCGCGGGCACCATGTTTGCCCATGCGGCCAGAAACCCGCAGCCCACCGCAACAAATTGCGGCTCGATGCTCAACAACATACGGCAGAGCGAGGGCAGCGGGAACTATAGCACCAACACCGGGAACGGTTACTATGGTGCTTATCAGATGGGCCGATCCGCTTTGATCGATGTCGGGTATATGCGCGGCGACGGCACTTGGACCGGTAAGAATGGCATCAACTCGCTAGAGGACTATCTGAATACGCCGTCGGCGCAGGACGCCGCATTTCTGGAATACGGAAACCGGAACCTCACCTATCTCGGGAATTACCAGCAGTACATTGGTCAGACGATAAACGGGGTCACTGTCACCCGTGGCGGCTTGATCGCCGGCAGTCACCTTGTCGGAGCGGGGGGCCTCAAAGATTGGCTCACAAGCGGCGGTTCCTGCACTGGCAGAGCAGTGGACGGCAATGGAACGTGCGCGGGCACCTATGTTGCTGAAAATCAGGTCAATGAGACGTGCAGCGGGGATGAGGTCGCGGCAGGTGGGGGCGGCTCCTGCTTGTCAGCCCATCCCGTTCAGAGTCCTGTTGTCTTCAGTGAGTACGGTGCCTGGAATCGCCCCGGCGCGGGTTCTGGTAACGGCTGGCATCGCGGATCGGACATCTATCCGCAGGGAGCGCAGGGCCAAGCTTCCACTAATCAGCCTCTATTTGCTGCCCATGACGGCAAACTGAGCGTCGGTTCGATGGGCGTCAAAGTGACAGGCAGTCAGTTCCGAACGCTCTATCTGCACTCATATTCGCGGCCTGACCCGAAAGACGTGAGCGCCGGGGAAGAAATCGCCAAGATCGGCGACAATCAGTCGGCAGGAAAACCGCACCTCCATTTCGAGGTGCAAGTTCCAGCAAGTGCCGTCAAAGCGAGCAAATGCGTGCCGGGATCGAGCACTGACGATTGCGTGTTTCCCGTAGGCGGCGGCAAACGCGATCCGAACGGCTATGCCACCTCGGATGCATTGTCGTCGGCATCCCCGAATACGTGGTATTATGTGAATCCAGAGCGCTACTTGAAAGAGCGCGTGCCTGTCGTCGGCATGGCTGCTGTTCGCGCCGGTCGCAGCCAGTCGCTCCCCAATACCTGCACGCCGGGCCAAGATGTTGCCGAGACACCGACCAGTTCTGGCGACAGCGACAATTCTGCCGCGATGGCAGGAGGCGAGGGGACTTACATGACCAGCGGAGGCAGCGCGGCGGCAAACGCCGACAAGGATTTGCGCTCGCTGGCGATAAATATGACCCGGCAGAATGCCCTTGAGCTTCGCGCAGCAGCTTCGCTGGCGCAGAACCTTGAAGGTCGAACCGATAGTGCTCTCGCACATATGCTCCTGTTGATGTCGCGAACAGAGATCGGGCAGCAGTGATGATCCGCGGTTTCGTGATCGCGTTAGTTTTCTCGGGGGCGCGTTGGTCGCGTCTCCCGAAATTGCTTTTGCGGATGGATACGTTGGGCACTGGCTGCGGGTGATAACCGCCGAGGGGGAAGAGCCTGATCCAAAGAACAATGAAGGCTGTGAGGCTTTCTTGCGGTCAGACGAGTACGATCCCGACGAGAGTGCAGCGGCAAATCTGACCATCACGCCCCATCGCATGGAGACAGATGAAGAAGGCTCAGATGTTACCGGGGTCGTTGAATTCGGCCGGACTGAGGGAGGGCGCACGCCTTTTTCGATCAAGGCAGAACACGAGTACAGCGTGGTTGGCCGTAAAGGTTTCATCGAGCAGCACGACAGCAACTACATCTCGATCACCATCCATGATGTCCAGCTTGACGAGCAGGGCAGCGTCGGTGATGTGGTAATGCGTTATTGCCGCCAGCGCTGACGCCCGGCGCTAACGCCGCTCATAGATCGGTCGCAGCATCAGATAGACGGGATGAGCGACAATCGCGATCCTTCCCACCAGCTCATAATCTGAGGTCGAATCCGCAAGCCTCTCCATCTGCGCTGCCGTACCGAAGAGGCCAGCGAGAGCGAGCATGATTCCACCTAGCAGGAAAGTGGAGAGTAGCAGGGTGATTTGCCACGGAAGCACGAGAGATTCCGTGTAGTGCGCGACAAGGAACACGCTCGCGCCGCCACCCAATAGACCGCCGAGTGTTACGAGGTAGCTACGGCAATATGTGCCCCATGAGGCTTGTGATTTATCCGATCTCGTCATCGTAATCCCTACCGATCCGGCACCAGCTCTGGCACTTGTGCGTTGTCGTCGTTCCACATTTCGGACGACTTGATAATCATCTCATCGACCGTGTTGGTCTGGTTTCGTACCTTCGCTACCAGCTCATCAAAATCGCGCATTGTAAGCGCGTCAGGCGACTGTTTTCTGGCTTCTTGGACGATGGCCGTTATCGTGCTTTCCGCAATCTCAGGCCGTGTGCGGCCGGTCTTCAGAACAAGCTCTGTCTGCCAGTGATCGTACATTCCAGCCGCTTCCGGGCAGGGGGTTTGCATGCCGACATAGTTTAGAAAACGCCACATGCTTCTGTCGGCAAACCGCAGCCAGAGGAACGTGTTTGGTGCCATGACCCCGGCAGATCGAGCGGCTTTAAGTGTACCATCCTTGCCGTCAGTAAGCGACGATGCCAAGACGCCAAATACGTATCCGTGCCGCTGCACGATCCTGTCTATCACATCGACCGGGCGCTTCGGATCGATCCCGGTGGCGGGCTTCACGATGATCTTTGCCAGCTCTTCTTTCGCCCGCTTCGTTGTTTTGAAATTGGGGCCGACCTTTGCCAGATGTTCCGACAGGATTATCATGTTGGATGGCTGCTCGATGCCGGTGCCGATATCAGCACCCTTTGCTTTCTTTTTCTTAGGCTTCCCGGCCTTTTTATCGGGATCAGGGTAGTCGTATGGCCCGATCACAAGACTGTCGCCAAGCTTGGTCTTTTCACGGTTGATGTCGCGCCAGACATCTCGAAGGAACTCTTCGCTCGCATCCAAGACACTTGAGAGCTTGATGTCGCTGTCGTGAAGCGCATTCACGCGCACAAGGGCCGAGTACAGGATCACGGTCGCGTACCATGGCAATTCATCTATCGCAGCCCTTACAGCGGCGTCATTACGAAGGTTCACATTTAGAAACGGGTTGTGCGGCCCAAAGGGCTTCTCTAGGGCCTTTCGCAGAGCGCTGCGATTGATTGCCCGTTCACCTGCCTTTCGGTCCTCGTCGGCTTCTTCCGGCTTGGGGGAGGTCTGTTCTTCGTCGTTCTCAGGAACCTTGAATTTATCAGCGACGATAGCGCCGCTGTCGATCAGCAGCTCAAGTGCTGACATCGGCTGAGACGCAGGGCCGGAGCTGGCCGAATATCTGTGCATGGGGAATTTCAGGAAGAACTCGCAATGAGGATAGAACGGCGCGAAGCGCTGCATCAGCTCCTTGTGGCTCATTGCATACTCTGCATCCTTCTTCGGCCGCAGATAGGTAATGATGTGCTTGCTCTCGACCTTCGCTCTCATAAAGAGGCCGACCAGAACTATGATCCCGGCGCACACCACGCCGAAGGGAAGGGACGACAGAAAGATCGACTGGATACTCAGGTCCTTGCCCGGCGTGTAGGCGAAATAGTCGCCCCACGCGGTCAGTTTCCAAAGCGTGCCGGTTTCAGCAGTGCGAGCCGCGCGATAGAGCATTCCTACTGGCGCGCGGAAAATCACCCATACTACAGTTAGGATCGCCAGACAGAAAAACAGCGCCGTGCCGATTTCCAGCCATCCGACGCTCTTCTGATCCCTTGGTGCCATTTTCCCTTTTCCCACTCGATCATTGACAATGATTTCATTAGCGGAAACGTTATCAAATGTTTCAGCGATTTGCTATCAGGAGGGTGCAGTGAAACTCATGATTGTCGAAAGCCCTACCAAGGCTAAGAAAATTGGATCGCTGCTTGGTTCCGATTGGCGAGTAGAGGCCAGCATGGGCCATATTGTAGATCTTCCAACGGACCAGATGGCCGTTGAACCGCAAACATACCAGCTCACCTATGTAGCATCCGAGCGCGGCCGATCTGTCATCAGCCGGTTGAAGCCATTGGTCGCCGAGGCCGATGCCATTTATCTTGCAACGGACCCGGATCGTGAGGGGGAGGCGATTTCCGAGCATCTGAAGCGTTACTTGCGCATCGAGCGGTATCAGCGGGTCACATTCAACGAGATAACCGAGACCGGTATAAAGGCGGCACTCGCCGCGCCTCGCCCGATTGATCGGCGGCTTGTCGCGGCACAGGAGGCACGCAGAGCAGCGGATCGGTTGATCGGCTACCGAGTGTCCTTTCCGATATCGACGGCAGCGGGGCAGTCCCTGACAGCCGGTCGTTGCCAGTCGCCCGCAGTCCGCCTCGTTGTCGAACGGCAGAATGAGATAGACCGCTTCAAGGTGACAGACCATTTTTCGGCGTTAGCGGAGTTTGAGAACGGCTCGTGGACCGCCGAGTGGCAGACCAAATCCTTTCTGCAGGGCGATGACGAATACATCCTCGATCAGAGTTTGGCCGAGCGAGCTGCGGCTTGCCGCCGCTTCACGGTGACGGCAGCGGCCGAGAAGCCCGTTGCCAAGGGACCACCCGCACCGTTTACGACCTCCGCGCTCTTGCAGGCGGCGGGAGCCACCCTTGGATACCCTCCAGCCCTGACACAGAAGCTTGCACAGAGCCTTTTCGAAGCCGGTTTGATTACCTACCACCGGACAGACAATCCGAACCTCTCAGATGACGGGATTGCGGCTATCGGTGCCTATGCTGAGGGGCAGGGATGGCAGCTTTCGGAAAAAAAACGACGCTGGCCGCTGCCTGAAGGAGCACAGGAGGCTCATGAGGCTATTCGACCAACTCATGTTGAGGATCGTGAGGCGGGGGAGGATGACAAGCAAAAAGCGCTATACAAGCTGATTTGGCAGCGCGCCGTTGCCTCGCAGCTCGCAGATGCCGTCTACAAAACAGTGACGCTCGATCTCACGGCCGATGCCGGTGGCGAGCGCTTCCATTTCCGTGCTCGCAGCGCCGAGCTGGTTAAGCAAGGGTGGAGGATCGTTGCTGCGGATGAAAAGAGCGATGACGAAGATGAGGACGAGTCGACCAACGGGCGCGTCCCGATGCTACAGCCAGGTACTTCCGTGACAGCGACGGGAGGCAAGATTTTGCGCAAGGCGACAAAGCCGCCCCGGCGCTACACCGAAACCAGCTTGATCCGCAAACTTGAGCAGATGGGCATCGGTAGGCCATCGACCTTTGCGGCTATCGTATCGAATATCTGCAACAAGAAATATGTTGTGGTGGAAAAACGGTATCTCGTCCCGACACAGAGCGGCCGGGCCATCGTCGGAAACCTCGTCGGCCGTTTTGACTTCGCCGAATACGACTTCACCAAAGACCTCGAAAAACGCCTCGATCTCATAGCGGAAGGCAGAGAACGCTATGTCGATGTGATCGCTGATCTTGATCAGCGCCTCGATGTTGAGCTTGGGAAGCTCGCGAGCGTGAAGCCTGCCCACCCATGTCCTAAGTGCGGCAAGGCGCTGCGACTTGTGACGGGTAAGTCGCGGAGCTTTTTCGGTTGTTCGGGCTATCGCGATGGATGCCCTGTCATTTGTGAAAACGACAACGGCAAGCCGGGAGCAGTCATCGAGCGGTCGGATACGCCTTCTGAGAAGCAGGCAGCGTTTGCAAAGCGGATCGCGGAAGAGAATGGCTTATCTCTGCCGGAAGAGGTTATGGCGTCTGCAAAAGCTCTCTCGGTGTGGATTGATGAGGCCCTTGCCGCCGCGCCGCCTCGACTTGCCAGCGACAAGCAGCGTGAGTTCATCGCGACCTTGATCGAGCAAAATGGGCTACAGCCCCCTGCCGGATGGCCGGATAATGTCACAAGCGATGTGGCGAGCGCCTTCATTTCCAAGAACGGGAAGGCTAAGGGAAAATCGAAGCCCGCGCGCAGGCGTAAAGCTTCATGACATCAGCAGGGGAAACAGATGGGCGTTCATCCTAAACAGCCGAACCAGATTGACATCGATGTGGGCAATAAAATCCGGCTGCGCAGGCGACTTACTGGCATGAGCCAGACGGCTCTAGGAACAGCGCTTGGGATCACATTTCAACAGGTCCAGAAGTACGAGAAGGGCACAAACCGGGTCGGCGCAAGCCGACTGTCGGATATGGCCCGCATTCTAGGGGTGCCGGTTTCGTATTTCTTTGAAGATGGGCAAAGCCATGATGTGGCTGAAAGCTCCGGGGAGTCTGAACTTCTTACTCAGTTCGTTGGCACTTCCGAAGGTCTAGCCTTGAATCGTGCGTTCGCGCAAATACCCGATGGGGGTATCAGACGAAAGGTTCTCTCACTGGTGAAGGCTCTAGCCGACGAAGAGCAATGACCGGATGGCCGTCCTATTCGGCGTTGTTCTTGAGTGCCATAATCGTTCGTGATGCCTGCGGCGCTCCGCTGATCAGGTCAGCTACGATCTGATCGTCCCCTCGCGTACTGATCGATATCGAGCCGAAGCCGAGTATCCGGCCGAGAACGGATTGCGTAAGCTGAACGCCTATGATCTCTCGAACAGAGGTCGTGAACATATCTCGGCTGATGAAACCGGTTCGCCAGAGCACGCGGTTACTGAAAACTCTAAGCTCTGTTGTCATGTACCTGATGAGGCACACGAGCACTTGTGTTGCAAAGCCCATGGCAATGATGGCGGTCGCAATTCGGCAGACAAGGAAGATCGTGGGGTAAAAGCTCTCGTAAAGAGATAACCCGAGCACCATCGGGCCAAGATTGTGCATAAGGTAGAGGTCAGAGGTCCAGACGTACCAGAGAGCCGCTGTTCCGAGGCCAGCAATCAGCACCGGCCCGACGAATATGATTTTCGAGAGACGGTAGATCGTCAGTGGTTCTTGTTCGCCGTCTTCCATCCATCACTTCCGTTGTTTGTTTCACAACGAAGTCATATCATTTTTTGTTGTCGAAGGAAAAGCGGGAAAGGGGCGCATGAGCGCCCTTCTGGTTTCAAGGTAGCCAGCGTTCGCGCGAGCACCAGTCGTCCAGCCAGTCGGCGGCAACCTTGTAAACGATCCACATGACGAATGCACCGCCGAGACCGATTGATGGAAATCCGGCCATAAAAGCGACAGTGAGGACGATAAGGGCGTGAAAGCTTGCTTCGATAGATGTGCTCATTTTGTATCTCCAAGGTTTGAGCCGCAGGGAGATAACCCCTGCACCTTGATTCTCTCCCGCTTCCTTGCAAGGCACAAAAAGGCCCTCGAATCCGCCGATAGCCGATCAGACAGGGTTGGGTCGGAACCGCTCAGGTTTCCTTGTTTCGGGTTTTGACGAGCCGATACTCCTTGGAGACGACGCCGCTCTCACTGGCTGCACCAACCATGGCAGCTCTTACCCACACGGTCTTTTCAGGTAGACGACGAAGGTGGCCCCGGCGAAGATGAAGACGGGGGCTGGCGTGTGTTCCACTTGCGCTGCCGGTATTACCGGGGGACGGACGATCAGCGGCCAGCGCCAGAACCTTATAAGAAAAGAAAGGCTGCTTCCCCTTGGCAATCCGCGCCTTGTTCAGTTTGGCAGGGGCTTCAATATCCGCCGTCGCTACGTTTTCGCAGTTGAGGACTGCACACGCTTGAACCACGGCCATACCTTCATCCCTCGTGTCGTTCATTATGTTCGCGAATCCGGTTTCACGGTCGCTTCTCGCAATGACCGCTTCGAAATGCTCCGGCTGAAGAATGAACGGCTCTGCTGCAAACTGCTGCGGCTTTTTGGGCAGCAAACCGGCGCTGTTAAGGGCTTCCATCGCGCGGGCGCTCAAAGGGCTGACTTGAGCCTGATCGACTGCTGCCAAGCTGTTCTCGTAGGGAACGAAAGCCCGCCGATACCTACATTCCACGTCTCGATGACATCCAGCCATGAAATAGGAAGGATAAAGACGCCTCCCTGCGGAAAGCGATCTAGGATGACGTTGAGATGCGCCAGTTGCGGCGGCGTTGCACCTGGCTCCCAACAAAGGGCAATGCGACGGGTTGACTTGTAGTGATCGAGATAACCCGCGTCCTTTGCATCGGTTTTCTGCCAAGGAGCTTCGAAAGCAACGAGCGGGAAGGGGAGCTTCAGGAGGTCTATGTGCGCTTGCGATACGTGCAGCGGATCAAGCAGCTCTGCGCAGTTGGGCAGGATAAATTTCACTGATCTGCGAAGCATATCGCTGACGATGCGGATCGCGTTGATGGACTGAACAAAATGCGGGGGGAGACGCTGTACGACCTCTTTCATGCTCTCAATCGCATGGGCGCTATAGTTCAGCGCCGTAAAGTTCTCGCCTGTCTCCATTTCTAGTCTCCTTGCCGTAGATCACTTCCAGAAGACCACGGGCATCCGCGTCTTCAATTGCTTTCAAAGCCGCCGCATGTCCGGCGACATTTTCACGTTCTCGTGCGAAGCGCGCTTCAACATCGCGCTTGAGAGTTTGGATCAGCTCGTGCTTCTCGGCGGTAGGAAAGACGGCATAGTGCTCAGCGGCCGCGAAGGCGACGTGCGGGATCGTAAACTCGTCAAGCGTCGGTTCATCTACATGATCCGAAGGCATGGGATCAGACCTTCACAACATATTCGGGCTTGATGGGAATGCCTGTTTCCATATTGACGCAGCAAGGCGGGATGGGGATCATGCGGCCATCAGCCAGATGGCGAATATGACCTCTTCGCCAGTGTGGTTTGACGGTCCAGCCGCCCTCTCCCTTCCGGTTTTGTGATGCCTGTTGGCTGGCGCGAACATCGATCACGATCATTGGGCCAATAGGCGGCTTTTTCTTCTGCAAGCGCTGCTTGTTCAAGCGCGCCGGGGCAGGCTCTTCCCGGCGGATGGCTTGCGGAGTGGCAAGGGCGCCGATCAGCGCCGCTGACACACCAAAGCCCGTGTCCACGAGCAGTTGCGTCGAATCGTTGTCGGCGTGGCTGACAAGGACGTGCTTGTGATCGCCGCAAACTCTCTGTCCGACTTGATTCAGGAAGACCAAGCCATTGCGGCGATGATTTTCGAACATGACGCGCACGGAAAGCGAGACGAGCTTTCCATCGATAGGGCTCATATTTTTCTCACAGAGAGCCGCCATATGGACGTGCTCATCGAGCACCTTCTGCACCCACGAGACCCAAAAAACATCGTGAGGGATAGGAGCAACTTCCGCGTCCCATAGCTCGTTGGCAAAGTCTATGAATGTTTGGAGGGTATCGTCTTTGGGGTCTGCATCGAGAAAGCTGAAGGTAAATTCGGCGGCGCTGGCGGCGCACGCCTCAACATGCCGGGCCATCTCATCGATCTCATTGGCCTTCCATGGCTCCATTGAGCGGTAGTGGCCGGATTTCAGGTGTTCGAGGGCTGTGTGCAATCGCATTGATGGATCTCCGGTTTACGACTGACACCATTGGTTTCGATCACGGTATCCTCCGCGATAGGCATGGCCGAGGCCGAGCTTGATCATCTGGTCTGCAATGTCTCCATGCTGCGTCATCACCTGCGTCAACACGCGGCCATAGCGATCTTCGCCTTGATCTCGGTATTGGATGCCGGGCGTGCTCATGAGACGCTGAAGCTGTTGGGTAGCGCGATCCGCAAGCGCTCGCTCCTGACCGCAACGAGCGCCTTCGCCAGCTTCTGGTGCGTCATAACCGACGATCCGGTACTTAATGCCGTCCCGCCAGAACGTGTCTCCATCGACGATGCAGGTTATCCGCTTGCCCGTAGTGCAGATCGGCCATTGATCCTGTGCTGTTGCGGGTAATGAGGTGGTGAGTGCTGCGAGAGCAGCGATTCCAGCTCTGATATGCAATTCTTGCTCCTTCAATTGTCCTCAGCTTCGCGCTCTTCGGCTGCTGCCTCGATCTTTTTCGCCAACTGTTTTTTTACCCGGCGTGTCGCGCCGGCATCTTTTTGATCGGGAGGTAGTATTTCATGTAGGAAGAGGCCGTTTCGATATCCTTCTCAGTGTGGCCGAGCGCTTCTGCGAAGAATGCGGCTTTCGTCTTCGACTTAGGCCGGAAAAACTGGTCCGCGATTTCCGCGTACAGTGCGCGAACGTTATGCGCCTTGATTTTCTTGGCTTCGATCACGTTCGGCGTGTCTTCGAGCGAGACTTTTGGCCAGAGTTTTTCGAGGATTTCGTCACGGACGGCGGGAAGGATGCACTTGGGGTTCGGAGCGCGCAGCAAGTCTGCTTTGAATTCGTCGCTCGTCATCTCGCGCCATATCTGGCCACTTTCACTGTAGCGGAGCACCATCCAAGCAAAAATGACATCTCGCGCTTTTGTCAGCACGGGGATCGGAAACGACTGGTCGAATTGCGTCCCTCGTTTCCACGAGTCTTTGCCTGTCCGGAGAATAGGACGCGCCACGTCTCGTAGCCACGGCCACGGGTATGTTCTGTGTTCGTGGTCGGGTCTGCCATAATCGGCAGGGGCGAGAAGACGCCTTGGCAGAAGATTTCGAAAGGGCGACGGCCGGTCAGGATACCGAGAGCCACGCCGATCTCGACGGCGCGTGTTCTCGATATATCAGAGGCCGTTTCACGAGCTGCTTGTTCCAAGGCGCTCCAAGAGGCGTCTGTGGCCGGAATAAGCTCCTTTGCGCGATCTAGGATATCCTGCCAGTGTGGCATAGGCACCAAGTCGCGGTGTTGCTCAACAATTGCATCTCGATATTGGATGGATCGGGCCTTTTGGGCATCTTCGGGTGGTCTGACGATGGAAAGCGTTAGTTCATCATCCAGTCCGCGTCTGCGAAGCTCGTTGCGATAGGCGGCGGTTGTCGTCAGAACGGTGTTGCTCTTGAGGGTTTGCAGCATTTCGTCCAGCTCCGACTTCCAGAGCTTCCCGAGGCCGCGCTTATAGACGGCGCTGGCCTGCTTTTCGGTCTTGCCCTCTGCGAGCGAACGATCGTGCTCTTCTTTGAGCGTTTGAGCTGCTGTGCCAAACAGATCAATACTATCGGCGCGGGTCGCCTTGCGCCCGCCAGCGCCGCGAGATTCAACCGTGCGGAGTGGATCGTCAGAGCGGTCGAGGACCTTAACGAAGTGCAGCGCCGGGTGATTGTCACCGTAGGCTTCACGAATTGCATTGCGGTAGCGCGAGGCATAGATGTTGCGCGTCGATACGGACTTGTCCGCAAACGTCTCCCATTCCTTTTCCCAAAGGTCGGCGTAATCATCGGCGTCGGCTGTCAGGTTTGCAACAAATGTTGCAATGGCATCCTTGACCACCGGGCGACGGCCGGTCTTTGCACGCTGCTGTTCGTCGGCGTCGGTCTTCTTCGCGTTCATTGAACTTTCTCATTTCCTTGATGTGCGGTGATCATTGGCGAAGGCTTCATGAAGCCGCTCACTGCGGTTCGCTTTCATCGCTGACTGTGAAAACCACCGTTTCACCTTCGATAGTGTACGGCACCTTTTTGCTAAGGAGCTGATCGGCCGCGATTTCCGGCAGATTGTAGGTTTCCACGATGACCTTGCGCAGTTGGGGCCTGTCGTCTTCGAAATGATATCCATTAATCGCCCATGCGACGATTCCGGGCGTGTGAACGGCGGGGCTTGATCCGAGACGGTAGGTTGCCATTTGCGATCTCCTTGGATGACTATGGAGGCAGAATAAAATAAAAATATATGGTCGGCAACATAAAAAGTAAAAATAACGACTGTTTATTTTATTAAATTGAGGGAGCAAAGCCCGATTATGCCCTTGTAGCGCGTAGCGTCACATGCTACATAGGAGTATGATAATCGGCTTTCGACACAAGGGGCTTGAGACCTTTACAAAACCGGCTCTGCCCGTGGGGTTCAAGCTGCTCATGCGCCGAAGCTGTCCCGTATCCTTGCTGCCTTAAATGCAGCGGCATCGCCTGCCGAACTGAACCAACCAGCCTACAAGCTACACCCCTTGAAAGGGACGCTGAAGGGGCATTGGTCGATATGGGTAAATGGCAACTGGAGGGTTACTTTCCGGTTTGTCGGAGCTGACGTGGAGTTGGTCGATTACGTGGATTATCATTGAAGGAGACATACAGTGATGAAGAACCATCCCCATCCGGGCGAGCTGCTTCGCGAGGATGTTTTGGTGCCTCTCGGCATTGAGGTGACTGACGCGGCGCAGCGCCTTGGAATTGCCCGGTCTACGCTCTCTCGGATCATCAACGGGAAGGCTGGCATTAGTCCTGATCTGGCGATCCGGCTTGAACGTGCTGGCGTCAGCACCGCACGGTTTTGGATGAATTTGCAGTTGAACTACGAACTGTCCAAGGCCGAAGCGCGGGATCAGCCGGAAGTGAGGCCATTGCAGTCGGCAGCGGCTTGAAAATCGGAATCGTTCGTTCATTGGATTTGGCACGCCCAAACGTTACCAGTCTTTGCAGGATATCGAGGGAACCAAGATGAACGTCGTTTTTGCAGCAATAAGCGCCAGCCTCTTTTTGGCAATGCCTGCGATGGCTCAAAAGAGCGAAGTGAAACGCTCTCAACCATTTCAGGCGCAGGAGCGTTGCGAGACCAGATTGCAGGGACCGGAGCAGGAGCTATGCGAGGTGGCACAAAAGGCGACCCATGCGCCTAGCGGAAACCAAGAGAGCAGCGGAAGACAATAAGGGCACAGCCAGGTCATCGGGGCCTAGCTGCCAAGCGTACCAGCGTCCCGCGCCATCTCTTCTGCTGTACCCCATGCGTCTTCCCGGTCTTGAGTGTAGTATGCGATTGCCTCTGCCCTTTCACGCGAAAGGTTGGGGCGAGAGATGCGATATTCGCCCTCCCGCTTACTGATTGTCAGGCCGAGGGCGCGCACCGCGCCAAACAGGGCCTTGTCGTTTCGTGTGGGAACGTTGAGAGCATCGGCGATAATTTTGGCTACAGTCACCATGTGCATTCGATCTCCGGTTAGAATTCGTATGTTCGAGTGCCGTCCGGCAGCTCGCAGGCGATTTCCACGTGCAAGCTTTCGATCTCGTCCGTCTCGTAGTATTCGTCACGCCACTTGATCGCCGCTCCGTAGCTCTCAGCCGTGTGCACGTCGCATTCGCGCTCGTAGCCTGCGTTTTCCACCACAGTGTATCGCTTCTTCATATCAGCGTCCTTTCGGTGATGCTGCGGGCATCGAGGGATCGTGCCGTAGGTGTACGTATCCAGCTTCTGGTTGGCGTGCTCGCGCTCGGCCTTGCGGATATCGCGACCATATCTGAGCGGATCAAAGTAGAACTCGATCTCAAGGCCAAGATCGCCATATGTGGCGACGTAGAACCGGGGCATTTCTACCCCGGCGCTGTTTAGGCATTTTGTCATCTCATCGTTTCCTTGTGGCTGATTTGAAGGTGTGTTCGACGGTGATTTTGAGGAAGAGGGGGATGGAGATTTCGAGGGCGATTTTGGTAGAGCCGTTGGGTTTGAGCTTTGCGAGGATACGGGCGAAGGAAGCCTTGAGGCGTCGGCCGGTTGCGCGGCAGAACTGGAACGTCTGGAACATTTGCGGACCTTTCGTTAGGCATCAGCGCCATGTGAAGACTATAGGCTTGAGGCCGCAGGCGGTCAACATAAAAAGTAAAAATAACTGAAAATAATTTTACGAAATAGGCGATTAAGGGGCTTGCGTTTAGTAAAAATATCAGGCATATTGAGACCATGAAGAGCGGGAAAGCGGGTTCCACCATGACGACGACGAGAAAAGTAAAAAAAAGCGAGAAAAGTAAAAATAATTGTTGACCTGAGCGCAGAAAACGGCCATAGTAGGATTGGAAAAGGCTCCGATATTGGCTGAACGCGCAAGAAAAGTAAAAAAATCGCGATATGGGCGATAAAAAGTAAAAATAATGCTTGCGATTAGTAAAAATAGCTGGTAATATAGTAAAATTATGCGGGTGAAAGGGACACAGGCGGCGCGTTTAATATAAAACTACACCGGTGTAGTTTTATATTAAACGCGCCGCCTGTGTCCCTTTCACCCGCATAATTTTACTATATTACCAGCTATTTTTACTAATCGCAAGCATTATTTTTACTTTTTATCGCCCATATCGCGATTTTTTTACTTTTCTTGCGCGTTCAGCCAATATCGGAGCCTTTTCCAATCCTACTATGGCCGTTTTCTGCGCTCAGGTCAACAATTATTTTTACTTTTCTCGCTTTTTTTTACTTTTCTCGTCGTCGTCATGGTGGAACCCGCTTTCCCGCTCTTCATGGTCTCAATATGCCTGATATTTTTACTAAACGCAAGCCCCTTAATCGCCTATTTCGTAAAATTATTTTCAGTTATTTTTACTTTTTATGTTGACCGCCTGCGGCCTCAAGCCTATAGTCTTCACATGGCGCTGATGCCTAACGAAAGGTCCGCAAATGTTCCAGACGTTCCAGTTCTGCCGCGCAACCGGCCGACGCCTCAAGGCTTCCTTCGCCCGTATCCTCGCAAAGCTCAAACCCAACGGCTCTACCAAAATCGCCTCGAAATCTCCATCCCCTCTTCCTCAAAATCACCGTCGAACACACCTTCAAATCAGCCACAAGGAAACGATGAGATGACAAAATGCCTAAACAGCGCCGGGGTAGAAATGCCCCGGTTCTACGTCGCCACATATGGCGATCTTGGCCTTGAGATCGAGTTCTACTTTGATCCGCTCAGATATGGTCGCGATATCCGCAAGGCCGAGCGCGAGCACGCCAACCAGAAGCTGGATACGTACACCTACGGCACGATCCCCTCGATGCCCGCAGCATCACCGAAAGGACGCTGATATGAAGAAGCGATACACTGTGGTGGAAAACGCAGGCTACGAGCGCGAATGCGACGTGCACACGGCTGAGAGCTACGGAGCGGCGATCAAGTGGCGTGACGAATACTACGAGACGGACGAGATCGAAAGCTTGCACGTGGAAATCGCCTGCGAGCTGCCGGACGGCACTCGAACATACGAATTCTAACCGGAGATCGAATGCACATGGTGACTGTAGCCAAAATTATCGCCGATGCTCTCAACGTTCCCACACGAAACGACAAGGCCCTGTTTGGCGCGGTGCGCGCCTCGGCCTGACAATCAGTAAGCGGGAGGGCGAATATCGCATCTCTCGCCCCAACCTTTCGCGTGAAAGGGCAGAGGCAATCGCATACTACACTCAAGACCGGAAGACGCATGGGGTACAGCAGAAGAGATGGCGCGGGACGCTGGTACGCTTGGCAGCTAGGCCCGATGACCTGGCTGTGCCCTTATTGTCTTCCGCTGCTCTCTTGGTTTCCGCTAGGCGCATGGGTCGCCTTTTGTGCCACCTCGCATAGCTCCTGCTCCGGTCCCTGCAATCTGGTCTCGCAACGCTCCTGCGCCTGAAATGGTTGAGAGCGTTTCACTTCGCTCTTTTGAGCCATCGCAGGCATTGCCAAAAAGAGGCTGGCGCTTATTGCTGCAAAAACGACGTTCATCTTGGTTCCCTCGATATCCTGCAAAGACTGGTAACGTTTGGGCGTGCCAAATCCAATGAACGAACGATTCCGATTTTCAAGCCGCTGCCGACTGCAATGGCCTCACTTCCGGCTGATCCCGCGCTTCGGCCTTGGACAGTTCGTAGTTCAACTGCAAATTCATCCAAACCGTGCGGTGCTGACGCCAGCACGTTCAAGCCGGATCGCCAGATCAGGACTAATGCCAGCCTTCCCGTTGATGATCCGAGAGAGCGTAGACCGGGCAATTCCAAGGCGCTGCGCCGCGTCAGTCACCTCAATGCCGAGAGGCACCAAAACATCCTCGCGAAGCAGCTCGCCGGATGGGATGGTTCTTCATCACTGTATGTCTCCTTCAATGATAATCCACGTAATCGACCAACTCCACGTCAGCTCCGACAAACCGGAAAGTAACCCTCCAGTTGCCATTTACCCATATCGACCAATGCCCCTTCAGCGTCCCTTTCAAGGGTGTAGCTTGTAGGCTGGTTGGTTCAGTTCGGCAGGCGATGCCGCTGCATTTAAGGCAGCAAGGATACGGACAGCTTCGGCGCATGAGCAGCTTGAACCCACGGGCAGAGCCGGTTTTGTAAAGGGTCTCAAGCCCCTTGTGTCGAAAGCCGATTATCATACTCCTATGTAGCATGTGACGCTACGCGCTACAAGGGCATAATCGGGCTTTGCTCCCTCAATTTAATAAAATAAACAGTCGTTATTTTTACTTTTTATGTTGCCGACCATATATTTTTATTTTATTCTGCCTCCATAGTCATCCAAGGAGATCGCAAATGGCAACCTACCGTCTCGGATCAAGCCCCGCCGTTCACACGCCCGGAATCGTCGCATGGGCGATTAATGGATATCATTTCGAAGACGACAGGCCCCAACTGCGCAAGGTCATCGTGGAAACCTACAATCTGCCGGAAATCGCGGCCGATCAGCTCCTTAGCAAAAAGGTGCCGTACACTATCGAAGGTGAAACGGTGGTTTTCACAGTCAGCGATGAAAGCGAACCGCAGTGAGCGGCTTCATGAAGCCTTCGCCAATGATCACCGCACATCAAGGAAATGAGAAAGTTCAATGAACGCGAAGAAGACCGACGCCGACGAACAGCAGCGTGCAAAGACCGGCCGTCGCCCGGTGGTCAAGGATGCCATTGCAACATTTGTTGCAAACCTGACAGCCGACGCCGATGATTACGCCGACCTTTGGGAAAAGGAATGGGAGACGTTTGCGGACAAGTCCGTATCGACGCGCAACATCTATGCCTCGCGCTACCGCAATGCAATTCGTGAAGCCTACGTGACAATCACCCGGCGCTGCACTTCGTTAAGGTCCTCGACCGCTCTGACGATCCACTCCGCACGGTTGAATCTCGCGGCGCTGGCGGCGCAAGGCGACCCGCGCCGATAGTATTGATCTGTTTGGCACAGCAGCTCAAACGCTCAAAGAAGAGCACGATCGTTCGCTCGCAGAGGGCAAGACCGAAAAAGCAGGCCAGCGCCGTCTATAAGCGCGGCCTCGGGAAGCTCTGGAAGTCGGAGCTGGACGAAATGCTGCAAACCCTCAAGAGCAACACCGTTCTGACGACAACCGCCGCCTATCGCAACGAGCTTCGCAGACGCGGACTGGATGATGAACTAACGCTTTCCATCGTCAGACCACCCGAAGATGCCCAAAAGGCCCGATCCATCAATATCGAGATGCAATTGTTGAGCAACACCGCGACTTGGTGCCTATGCCACACTGGCAGGATATCCTAGATCGCGCAAAGGAGCTTATTCCGGCCACAGACGCCTCTTGGAGCGCCTTGGAACAAGCAGCTCGTGAAACGGCCTCTGATATATCGAGAACACGCGCCGTCGAGATCGGCGTGGCTCTCGGTATCCTGACGGCCGTCGCCCTTTCGAAATCTTCTGCCAAGGCGTCTTCTCGCCCCTGCCGATTATGGCAGACCCGACCACGAACACAGAACATACCCGTGGCCGTGGCTACGAGACGTGGCGCGTCCTATTCTCCGGACAGGCAAAGACTCGTGGAAACGAGGGACGCAATTCGACCAGTCGTTTCCGATCCCCGTGCTGACAAAAGCGCGAGATGTCATTTTGCTTGGATGGTGCTCCGCTACAGTGAAAGTGGCCAGATATGGCGCGAGATGACGAGCGACGAATTCAAAGCAGACTTGCTGCGCGCTCCGAACCCCAAGTGCATCCTTCCCGCCGTCCGTGACGAAATCCTCGAAAAACTCTGGCCAAAAGTCTCGCTCGAAGACACGCCGAACGTGATCGAAGCCAAGAAAATCAAGGCGCATAACGTTCGCGCACTGTACGCGGAAATCGCGGACCAGTTTTTCCGGCCTAAGTCGAAGACGAAAGCCGCATTCTCGCAGAAGCGCTCGGCCACACTGAGAAGGATATCGAAACGGCCTCTTCCTACATGAAATACTACCTCCCCGATCAAAAAGATGCCGGCGCGACACGCCGGGTAAAAAA
Source organism: Rhizobium oryzihabitans (assembly GCF_010669145.1). Lineage (NCBI taxonomy): Bacteria > Pseudomonadati > Pseudomonadota > Alphaproteobacteria > Hyphomicrobiales > Rhizobiaceae > Rhizobium > Rhizobium oryzihabitans. Next base: position 5,847 of record NZ_CP048638.1, on the reverse strand, counting down.
ACAGTTGGCGAAAAAGATCGAGGCAGCAGCCGAAGAGCGCGAAGCTGAGGACAATTGAAGGGAGCAAGAATTGCATATCAGAGCTGGAATCGCTGCTCTCGCAGCACTCACCACCTCATTACCCGCAACAGCACAGGATCAATGGCCGATCTGCACTACGGGCAAGCGGATAACCTGCATCGTCGATGGAGACACGTTCTGCGGACGGCATTAAGTACGGATCGTCGGTTATGACGCACCAGAAGCTGGCGAAGGCGCTCGTTGCGGTCAGGAGCGAGCGCTTGCGGATCGCGCTACCCAACAGCTTCAGCGTCTCATGAGCACGCCCGGCATCCAATACCGAGATCAAGGCGAAGATCGCTATGGCCGCGTGTTGACGCAGGTGATGACGCAGCATGGAGACATTGCAGACCAGATGATCAAGCTCGGCCTCGGCCATGCCTATCGCGGAGGATACCGTGATCGAAACCAATGTGTCAGTCGTAAACCGGAGATCCATCAATGCGATTGCACACAGCCTCGAACACCTGAAATCCGCACTACCGCTCAATGGACCATGGAAGCCAATGAGATCGATGAGATGGCCCGGCATGTTGAGGCGTGCGCCGCCAGCGCCGCCGAATTTACCTTCAGCTTTCTCGATGCAGACCCCAAAGACGATACCTCCAAACATTCATAGACTTTGCCAACGAGCTATGGACGCGGAAGTTGCTCCTATCCCTCACGATGTTTTTTGGGTCTCGTGGGTGCAGAAGGTGCTCGATGAGCACGTCCATATGGCGGCTCTCTGTGAGAAAATATGAGCCCTATCGATGGAAAGCTCGTCTCGCTTTCCGTGCGCGTCATGTTCGAAAATCATCGCCGCAATGGCTTGGTCTTCCTGAATCAAGTCGGACAGAGAGTTTGCGGCGATCACAAGCACGTCCTTGTCAGCCACGCCGACAACGATTCGACGCAACTGCTCGTGGACACGGGCTTTGGTGTGTCAGCGGCGCTGATCGGCGCCCTTGCCACTCCGCAAGCCATCCGCCGGGAAGAGCCTGCCCGGCGCGCTTGAACAAGCAGCGCTTGCAGAAGAAAAAGCCGCCTATTGGCCAATGATCGTGATCGATGTTCGCGCCAGCCAACAGGCATCACAAAACCGGAAGGGAGAGGCGGCTGGACCGTCAAACCACACTGGCGAAGAGGTCATATTCGCCATCTGGCTGATGCCGCATGATCCCCATCCCGCCTTGCTGCGTCAATATGGAAACAGGCATTCCCATCAAGCCCGAATATGTTGTGAAGTCTGATCCATGCCTTCGGATCATGTAGATGAACCGACGCTTGACGAGTTTACGATCCCGCACGTCGCCTTCGCGGCCGCTGAGCACTATGCCGTCTTTCCTACCGCCGAGAAGCACGAGCTGATCCAAACTCTCAAGCGCGATGTTGAAGCGCGCTTCGCACGAGAACGTGAAAATGTCGCCGGACATGCGCGGCTTTGAAAGCAATTGAAGACGCGGATGCCCGTGGTCTTCTGGAAGTGATCTACGGCAAGGAGACTAGAAATGGAGACAGGCGAGAACTTTACGGCGCTGAACTATAGCGCCATGCGATTGAGAGCATGAAAGAGGTCGTACAGCGTCTCCCCCCGCATTTTGTTCAGTCCATCAACGCGATCCGCATCGTCAGCGATATGCTTCGCAGATCAGTGAAATTTATCCTGCCAACTGCGCAGAGCTGCTTGATCCGCTGCACGTATCGCAAGCGCACATAGACCTCCTGAAGCTCCCTTCCCGCTCGTTGCTTTCGAAGCTCCTTGGCAGAAAACCGATGCAAAGGACGCGGTTATCTCGATCACTACAAGTCAACCCGTCGCATTGCCCTTTTTGGAGCCAGGTGCAACGCCGCCGCAACTGCGCATCTCAACGTCATCCTAGATCGCTTCCGCAGGAGGCGTCTTTATCCTTCTATTTCATGGCTGGATGTCATCGAGACGTGGAATGTAGGTATCGCGGGGCTTTCGTTCCCTACGAGAACAGCTTGGCAGCAGTCGATCAGGCTCAAGTCAGCCCTTTGAGCGCCCGCGCATGGAAGCCCTTAACAGCGCCGGTTTGCTGCCCAAAAAGCCGCAGCAGTTTGCAGCAGAGCCGTTCATTCTTCAGCCGGAGCATTCGAAGCGGTCATTGCGAGAAGCGACCGTGAAACCGGATTCGCGAACATAATGAACGACACGAGGGATGAAGGTATGGCCGTGGTTCAAGCGTGTGCAGTCCTCAACTGCGAAAACGTAGCGACAGCGTGATATTTCCTGAATGCGAACACGCATCCGAGCCCCGCACCAACCATGGCAGCGACGATCATGATCGCGACCCAAGCGCGCCATGCCTGATCGGCTGGGAAGATACCGATCATGAGCACGCGCTGGCTCCGCGGAATGATATCCCATTGCGCTACCGTCAATGCCCAGCGGACGATCTGCCAGATGAGCCAGAGAACACCGGGGATGACCGTAAGAGACAGAAGGCGTCGAACGGTTTGCCGAACAGGTTGTACCGCGACCATTTCAGGGAATTGGCGATCATCGCGAGGCTCCACGTTTGGTCATGCGGCGGTCGGGCAGCCGACGGCGGCGCTTATGGCCCAGCTGAGGATCAGATAGGACATCATCACGATCACGATGCCTTCGAGGCTGTGACCGTCTGGTTGGCAATGGTGCCGTAGATGTTGAAGAGTTCGGGATAGCCGATGGCGATGCCCAGCGCCCGTGTTCTTCGCCAGGCTGATATACTGGTTGCCGAAGGACGGCAGCACGACGCGGAAAACCTGCGGCAGGATGATATCGTTGACGCGTCCCGGCTTGTCAGGCTGAGCGAGGCCGCGGCCTCCCATTGCCCCTTCGGCAACGCGTCGATGGCGCCGCGCACGATCTCCGCGATGTAGGAAGCACTGTTGACGACGATGGCGAGGAGGAGCGCGGCCATTTCAGGGCTCATGCTCGAGCCGCCGCGCCTGGAACTTCGAGGCGACGGGCACGTCGAGGCCAGGATGCCGGTCGAGAACATGATGCCGGCAAGCAGACTACCGCGCCGGCGCAGATCCAGCGGACAGACTTGTGGCGGTCGAAAATCAGGCCGAGGAGCGCAACCCAGAATGCGGTCGCGGTTCCGATGGCGAGCGTCGAATCCCCTCCCTGCCAGGGGGCACGGGAAATAGAGGCCCTGCTGGCTGATCACGACGCCATAGAACTTGCGGCGGCGGCGATCGGCGGGAAATGCAGGCAACGGCGAAGTACCAGAAGACGAGCTGGATCAGGAGCGGCGTGTTGCGCACGAACTCCACGCACCAGAAGGAGAGATTGCGCACCACCCAGTTCGTCGAGAGCCGGCCGACGCCGAGCATCGTACCGAGCACGGTGCTGAGCACGATGGCGAGGACGGCGACCTTGATCGTGTTGAATATGCCTGCGACGAAGGCCTGCGCGATCAGGCGGTCCGACGTGAAATCCGTGAAGGCCGGCCAGAAGCCGCCGTCGAAGACGAAGGTCTTGCCTTCGCTGATGTCGAAGCCGGCGGCATCCCAGAGGAACGAGAAGCTGAATTTGATCCCGTGACGGGCAAGCCCTTCCTTTACCGCATAGGCAAAGGACCACCAGGACGACAGCAGCCGCGATGATGGCGAACTGGGTGGCGTCGTACCGTATCCGGTTGCGCCGGCGGCGGGCCAGAACGTCATCGTCAGCCGCATTTCCGGGCGCGTTCGCTTTGGTGCACAGTCATGTCGAGATACCAGAACCGAGGAAGGGACTGGGGCGGCGTGCCGCCCCGGTCCGGTCATGGGAAGATCAGTTCCAGAGCGGCGAGTAGATCGAGCCACCCTGCGACCACTGGGCGTTCGGCGTGCCCTTGCGGTCGAGGAACATCTTGGTGTTCGGCCGAGGTTACGGTCGTAGATCTCGCCGTAGTTGCCGGTAGCCTTGATCGCCTGCGCGACGAAGTCGTCCGGAAGCCGAAGTCCTTGCCATAGCCGCCGCCGACGCCGAGGAACTTCTGACGAAGGGATCTTCGCTCTTCAGCTTCTCCTCGAGATTTGCCTGGGTAATCTCGGATTCTTCAGCCTGGAAGAGACGTAGGGTGATCCAGCGCAGCGCGTTGCCCACTTGGAATCGTTCGCCGCGACGAAGCCGCCGAAGGGCGACTTGTCGAGCGTGTCGGGCAGGATTAGGTAGTCGTCGGGCTTCGGCGAATTGCCGGCCCAGGCGGCGAGCGCGACTTGTCGGTGCTCATCGCGTTGCAGCGGCCGGAATTGAGGGCGGCGAAAAGCTTTTCGAGGTTTTCGTAGGTCAGAACCTTAGAGCCTTCCCAGCCGCGTGCCTTGAAGGCGCTGGTTAGGACCGTCTCGGTCACGGAGCCCTGCGTCGTGCAGAAGGTGGCGCCGTCGAGATCGGCGAATTCCTTGACGCCGGAATCCGTCTTCACCATGATGCCCGTGCCATCGTAGAAGTTGATCGCAGGAAATCGATGGCGATCGAGGATTCGCGCGCCGGCTTGATGGTCGTGTGCGCGAAGACGACGTCGACCTGGTTGGTGAGCACTGCGTCGAAGCGGCTCTTGTCCGTGACGGTGACGAACTTGACCTTCGAGGCATCGCCGAGAACGGCGGCCGCGACGGCGCGGCAGAAATCGACGTCGAGACCTTCCATCTGGCCCGGTCGTCGTGTTGAGGTAACCGAAGCCGGGCGCCGTGTTGTCCGTGCCGCAGTTCAGCGTACCGCGTTCCTTCACCGTATCGAGGACGGAGGCCGATGCGTGACCTGCGGTAAGAGCGAGACCAGCAAATGCGCCGGCCGTGAGAAGCTTGATCATTTTCATTGCGTTCCCTGTGAATATCGCGAGCGCCCTGCAAGGGGTCGGAACAAGATCTGTTCAAAATCCTGCGCTAAGGTCGAACGGATCGTGAACCCTCGTCTCGAACCCGCATAATGGTTTGACGACTGGTCATGAATTTCCTGGCGATCGCTGAAACGCTCATCCCAGTTGCGAGATCGTCGCGCACATCCTGCTTCTGTTTGTCGCTGAGCGTCGAGGGGCGGCCGAGGGCCTTTCCTTCCGATTTGGCGCGCTTGAGACCGGATTGCGTCCGCTCGATCAGCAAATCGCGCTCGAACTGGGCGACGGCGTTGAGCACGGTCATGGTCATCGTGCCGGCCGAGCTGGTGAGATCTGCGCCGCCGAGCGCAAGGCAATAGACGCGCACGCCCATTTCGGCCAGAGCCTTAACCGTGGTGCTGACGTCGATCGCATCGCGGCCGAGGCGATCAAGCTTAGTCACGATTAGAACGTCGCCGGACTCCAGCTTGTCCATAAGCCGGGAAAAGCCGCGGCGCTGCGCAATGGCGGTGCTGCCGGAAATCGTCTCGGTGACGATCCGGCGCGGCTCGACCTGAAAGCCGGCGGCTTCGATTTCCTGAATCTGGTTTTCGGTGGTTTGCCCGATCGTGGAGACGCGGACATAGGCAAAGGTGCGTGGCATAGGTCGAATTTCGTCCGAATAGGATGTCCGAAAATATCCCGCCTGTTCAAAAGCATGTCAAGATAATTTGTGGACAGGCTGTTTTGCCCCTGTACGAAATCGACCGTTTCCGTACAGAGGATTGGCCACCAGCGTATGTTGTAAGGAGTAAAACGGTGGCCCGGCGGACCCTTCTCAAGCCTCAGGATCGACAGGAGCTTTTCGACGTTCCAACCGACGAAGACAGCCTGATCCGCCATTATTCCCTATCGCCGCCGATCGACTTGAAATCGAGATTCGCCGACGCGAGCATAATCGGCTTGGCTTTGCGGTGCAGCTCTGCCTGATGCGCTA
>NZ_CP048636.1 GCF_010669145.1 Rhizobium oryzihabitans | reverse complement strand
TATCTCTGCCAGCATCGGCACGTTCGCCGTACTGATTGTGACGATCTCGATCGCCGGCAACTGGGATGGCTTGACCGGCGGGCGCGGCTCGCTGATTGGCCTGCCGGTCTACGTGACGCCTTTGGTAGCCTGCGCGTGGTCAATCGTCGCCCTGATTATCGCATGGGCCTTTACCCGCAGCCGCCTCGGATTGATGATCCGTGCGTCGCGCGGCGACGAGATTGCTGCGCGGGCCTCTGGCGTCAACGTCTATCGCCAGCGTCTGATCGCCCTGGTCGTCAGCGGTTTCGTCATGGGAGTCGGTGGCTCCCTCTACGGCCACTTCCTCGGTATTCTCTCGGCCAACGCCTTCTTCCTCGACCTGACCTTCATCACGCTGGCGATGCTGGTCGTGGGTGGCATGGAGAGCCTGAGCGGTGCAGTGATCGGAACCCTCCTAGTGTCGCTGCTGCTTGAGATCCTGCGGCGTTTCGAAGGCGGCTTCAGCATTGCTGGCGTTTCGGTCGGCGAAATGCCAGGGCTTGCAGAAGTCGGACTGGCGGTCATCATGCTCTGCGTGTTGATTGCCCGGCCGAGCGGCATCATGAGGGGTCGCGATCTGATGTTCCGTCGCCCCAGAGCCGGAGCGGACACTCCGCTGACGACCGCCATCCCAGCCGAGCGCAACGCATGAGAACGCAAGTCACCGGCCCCGCGGGGCCTGACCGACATCCTATCGGATGCCGCACCACCATCGGTGCGCGACCCGAGCGCATCCATTCAGCCCGCGCGCGCCTTTGCTTCGCGCACCAATTGCAAGGACCAGACGAATGACACGCTTTGTCAATGTTGCTGCCGCCCAGATGGGCCCGATCGCCAAGTCAGAGACCCGTACCCAGGTCGTCGCCCGCCTGATCGCGTTGATGCGCGAAGCCAAGGCGCGCGGTGCGGAACTGGTAGTGTTCCCGGAGCTCGCCCTCACCACTTTCTTTCCGCGCTGGTTGATCGACAACGAGGCCGAGCTCACCCAGTACTACGAACGGGCGATGCCAGGTCCCGAGACACAGGCGCTGTTCGACGAGGCCCATCGGCTTGAGATCGGCTTCTATCTCGGCTATGCGGAACTCGCCCAGGAAGACGGTCGGCTCCGAAAATTCAACACGTCGATCCTTGTTGACCGCCGCGGCGTCATCATCGGCAAGTATCGCAAGGTCCATTTGCCGGGGCATTCCGAGCCCCAGGCCGGACGGCAGCACCAGCACCTCGAAAAGCGCTATTTCGAGCGAGGAAACACCGGCTTCCCGGTCTGGCGCGGCTTCGGTGGTGTCATGGGCATGTGCCTTTGCAACGATCGCCGCTGGCCCGAGACCTATCGCGTGATGGGTCTCCAGGGAGTCGAGATGGTATTGCTGGGCTACAACACACCCTTCGACCACACCGGCCATGACGACATCGACGCGCTCACGAGTTTCCACAATCATCTGTCGATGCAGGCAGGCGCCTATCAGAACGCCACCTGGGTCGTTGGTACCGCGAAGTGCGGAACCGAGGAAGGCTCCAAGATGCTGGCGCAAAGCGTGATCGTTTCCCCCTCCGGAGAGATCGTCTCCATGGCCTCCTCGATCGGCGACGAAGTAATCACCGCGAAGGCTGATCTCGACATCGGCAAGCGCTATCGCGAAACAATCTTCGATTTTGCGCGTCATCGCGAGCCCGAATCATACAAGTTGATCGTCGAGCGGAAGGGCGCCATGCCGCCGCCTCTCGCAGACGAAGTCTCCCTCGGCTGACCGGCCGACGGGCCAGCGTCGAGATTGTAACAGCTTCGGCAGACGTGCCGGTAAACGTTTTGTCTGGCGCGAATTAAGGGGAAATTGACTTGATGGTTGATGCGGACAAGTCGATCGAAAAGCGAATACTGGCCATTTACGAGGAGATTCCGCCAGGCGAGCGCGCCTTGGCGGATCTCATTATGGACCAGCGTAGCGATTTTATCGGATACACCGCCACGGAGCTGGCGCAACAAGCAAAGGTATCCAAAGCAACAGCGGCGCGCCTTTTCAAACGACTCGGCTATCGGAGCTTTGAAGAGGCCCGCCGAATTGCCCGCAACGTTAATCATTGGGGCTCTCCGCTCAAACAGCTCGAGGCGCGCGGTGAGGCCAAGGTCGCACCGAACGTCGAAGAGCATCTCACGACTGATCAAGACAATCTTCGCAAGACATTTGAGCGCATTGGTGCGGATCAGATCGAGCAATCGCTCGATATTCTGGCGCGGGGGCCGACGATCTGGATCCTAGGGCTGCGCAACAGCTTCGGACTGGCCCACTATGCGCGCTTCATCCTCAACATGCTGCGCGAGGATGTCCGCCTTATTCCGGTCGGCGGTCTGAGCTTCGCCGAAGAAGTTCTTAACATGAAACCCGGGGACGGCATGCTGATCATCGGCTTCAGGCGGCGGCCTATGGCCTTGCGAGCCGTGATGAGCAAGGCCCAGAGCATCGGCGTCAAAACCGTTTATGTCACCGACATCAGCGCCTCGCGGACAGCCAAACTCGCGGACGTCGTATTCCGTTGCCACAGTCATGGTCCCTACCTTTACGATTCCTACACCGCGGCGCTCAGCGTGCTGAACTTTCTTGGGACCTCGCTGGCGCTTCATCTCGGGCAGGCGGGCATCGACCGCCTGAACCGGATCGACGAACTGCACGACGAACTCGACGCTTTCAGTCACAGCAAGCGCTGAAGGCACAACTAGCGGCGCGCACCCGCGACAAGGACAACTTTCGATGGCAAGCAGTGCCGACAACCTCCGCGTAAATCCGAACCGCCTCTGGGAGAGCCTCGCTGCCATGGCTGAAATCGGCCCGGGCCTCCGCGGCGGCAACAACCGGCAGACGCTGACCGACGCAGATCGCGACGGCCGCCTGCTTTTCCAAACATTGTGCGAGGCGGCCGGCTGCACGGTCAGCGTCGATGCTGTCGGCAACATGTTCGCACGGCGCGAAGGAACGGATCCCGAGGCGCTTCCAGTCATGATTGGCAGCCATCTGGACACTCAACCGACCGGCGGGCGCTACGACGGCGTGCTGGGCGTGCTCGCCGGACTGGAAATCATCCGTACCCTCAACGAGCACGATATCCGCACGTCCCGGCCGATAGAAATTGTCAACTGGACCAATGAGGAAGGCAGCCGATTCGCACCGGTCATGTTGGGCTCCGGCGTCTTCGCCGGCGTACATAGCGTCGAGTGGGCCTATTCGCGCACGGACGTCGACGGGCTGCGGATGGGCGACGAACTGGCCCGTATCGGTTTCCTGGGCACCGATCCCGCGGGTGGACACCGCCCATACGCCTATCTCGAGCTCCATATCGAGCAGGGTCCGATCCTCGAAGATGAGGGTATCGACATCGGTGTCGTTACCCATGGCCAAGGCCTGAAATGGCTGCAAGCAACACTCACCGGGCAGGAGGCGCATGCCGGCTCGACCCCGATGTCAAGGCGGCGGAACGCCGGGCTGGGCGCCGCGCGCATCGTCGAGTTGGTCGAGGAAATTGCCTGGAGCCACGAGCCAAACGGCGTCGGTGTCGTCGGTCAGCTGTCCCAGCAGCCGAACTCCCGCAATGTTGTACCCGGCAAGGCCGTCCTGACCGTCGACTTCCGACACCCCGAAGGCTCTGTCCTCGCCGACATGGAGATGCGCTTTCGCGGCGGCGTCGAGCGGATTGCCACTGAGCTTGGCCTCGGCTTCGAAGTTGAAACCGTGGGCGAATTTGGGCCGGTCGCCTTTGACACCGATTTGCTGCAGCGCATCCGTGCCGCGGCGACGTCTCAGGGCCACACCCATCGCGACATTATCTCGGGAGCTGGCCATGACGCCTGCTGGATCAACCGGATCGCACCGACGGCCATGATCTTCTGCCCCTGCGTCGACGGGCTAAGCCATAACGAAGACGAGGCGATCAACTGCGAATGGGCGGCCAATGGAGCAAATGTGCTCCTGCGCGCCGCCTTGGAAACAGCCGGTTTCGACGGATGACCCACCGAAAGCCACCTACCCAACATAATGAGGAACGATAGATGTCTACTGTGATCAAGGGCGGAACGATCATCGCCGCCGACCGTACATACAAGGCGGATATCCGCATCGAGGGAGAGACCATCCAGGCGATCGCGCCGGATCTTTCCGGCGACACGGTTATCGACGCCACTGACGCCTATATAATGCCGGGCGGCATCGACCCACATACACATTTCGAAATGCCGTTCATGGGCACCACGGCAGCCGAGACTTGGGAAACTGGCTCCTTCGCCGCCCTTTCTGGTGGTACGACGACCGTGCTTGACTTCGTCATCCCGGGCGAGTCCGGCATGCTGGCGGCGCTAGCCGAATGGGAAAGCCGCGCTGCGCACCAAACCTCGTGTGACTATTCCTACCACATGTGCGTCACCGGCTGGTCGGAGACGCATTTTGACGAGATGGCCAAGATCGTCGATCTTGGCATCAACACCTTCAAACACTTCATGGCCTACAAGGGCGCCCTGATGGTGAATGACGACGAGATGTTTGCGTCTTTCCAGCGCTGTGCAGCGCTCGGTGCGCTGCCCCTTGTCCATGCCGAAAACGGCGACATCATCGCCTCCCTGCAGCAGAAGCTGCTCGGAGAGGGAACCACGGGTCCAGAGGGTCACGCCTTCTCAAGACCACCCGAGGTCGAGGGTGAGGCGACCAACCGCGCCATCATGATCGCCGACGCCGCCGGCGTACCGGTCTACATCGTGCACGCATCCAGCGAACAGGCGCATGAGGCTATCCGCCGGGCCCGCCAGAAAGGGATGCGCGTCTATGGCGAGCCGCTGATCCAGCATTTGACCCTGGATGAGAGCGAATATTTCAACCAAAGCTGGGATTATGCCGCACAGCGCGTGATGTCGCCTCCATTCCGCGATAAGAGCCACCAAGACGGTCTCTGGGCCGGTCTCGCCGCCGGCTCACTGCAGGTGGTTGCCACCGACCATTGCGCCTTCACCACCGAGCAAAAGCGTTTCGGCCTCGGTAATTTCGCCAAGATCCCGAACGGCACTGGAGGCGTTGAAGACAGGCTCTCCGTGCTCTGGACAAAGGGCGTAGAGACGGGACGATTGACGGCCAATGAGTTCGTTGCGGTAACCTCAACCAACATCGCCCAAATCCTCAATATCTATCCGCAGAAAGGCGCAATCCTGCCGGGATCAGACGCCGACCTTGTCGTCTGGGATCCGAAGCTTTCCAAGACAATCTCTGCTGCCAACCAGAAGTCGATCATCGACTACAACGTGTTCGAGGGCGTCGAGGTGCGCGGCCTGCCACGCTATACGATCTCGCGGGGCGAGGTCGTCTGGGCTGACGGCCAGAACTCGCAGGCGCAGCCCGGCCGCGGCAAGCTAATAAAACGCAAGCCATTCCCGGCTGTCAACGCAGCATTGTCGAAGTGGAAGGAGATCACGGCGCCTCGCGCGGTGAACCGTTCGCCCGAGCACATGCCAATCGGCGTCTGAACCGAGTAATCCCCACCCGGAGCAGTTTGGCCAAATCGCTCCGGGCATCCTCGCCAGATCTGCGCACTATGCCGGTTCCAATCAAGATGGCGTATGGGCTGTTATGTCTAGATGCCTTAAAGGGGCGACCCTTCGGAGATTATAGCCAGAAGGGTGGCTGTCACTCAAGCGAGGAACAGCTGGGTATTATTACGCGGGTATTGATGTTTCTTTGACCTCATCGGGGCGATATATACCACTGCTACAATCATAACAATTTGGGCTCCCGCCTGAAAATCTGACCTGATGCGGCGCGCCTATTTTGTGCGATAAACGAAGCGAATCGCCTTGGCTTGATGATTCAGGAAAGGCCGAACCAGTCCTCTTCACGTTACTCTTCCCGGCTCTGCAACTGAACACTGCAGACGGACCGATGGGTATTGTCACTGCAAAGCTAGCTGATCTGACCATCCTCTAAGGGTGGCCAGAACTCTGCACGACAGGCAATGTCAGCCCGCAGCGTTGCTCCTTCTGCGTCTTGAACATATCCGAAATGCACTTATCCAGCGCCTCCCGGTTTGTGTCATAAACCCACCCGGCCGTCACAAAGTCCCGCCCTCCCTGCGGATCGGCTGCCTGGATCATGGCGCGGCCGGCGCTGACGCGATCGCCGCCCATCACCAGCGCGGCAACACGGCTATCGACAGAGAACGGAAGAAACCTTGGCACTACTACCAGAAGGAAAGCGCCGACAACGACGCCAATGCCGGCCATCATCCACATCCGGAAATCCTGATCCTTCCGATACAGAGCGCTTTTAGTGTGCGAGGCGAGCACACTGCTGATGCGCTCGAGATCGGAGGACTGCTGCTCGAGCTTTTGCACAGCAGACCGAACCAGCCCATCCCCGCTGCGCTCGAGAACACGGGCATAATGCTCGGCCCCCTGCCGGAGAACCGGCGCCTGATGGATCGCCTGCAGGTGCTCGCCCACTATGGCGAGCTGCTGGGTCATGCGGCCAAGCTCGGCGCTATAATCGACCACCGCCCCCTGCCGCTCCAGCTGATCGAAGGCGGACTCGACGCCCTTGCGGATCGTCGTCATTTCCCGGCCGAGATCGGCGGCCAGATCCTCGACCGTATCGCGCAGGGCCTCGAACGCAGCGGCCGGATCGCCGGCATCATCCTCGTCGTGGAACGCTGCTGGCTCCATGTCCTCGGGATGGTGATTGCGATCATCGTCCGTCATGCCGTCTCGTCCTTCTATCGTTCAAGCCCCATGCTCTGGCTGCGGCCCTGGGTCAGCTGCCGCTCCATCTCGTGGCTTATGGTCTGATCACGACCGATATAGCTGATCCCCATCTCCTGGGCGCGATTGCGCAGGGTCGTTTCAAGCTGCGGGTCGCCGCCAAGGCGCTGGCTCATCCCGCGCATTTCCGCATCGACCTTACCCCGCGCCTCGTCATTGTTCCAACCCCGAAGCTCCTGACGCTCGGAACGAAGCTCATTCCAGCGCTCGATGAACCGATCGGCCCGGACATTCGGATCGGCCTGCAGGGCGCGTTCCCTGTCCATGCCGGAGACCAGCTGACCGACACGCTCGCGGCCGGAGAGCTGCGTCATGGCATCGGCGGTGTGTGGATCATAATGCATGGCCGAGCGGACCAGCGCATGCGATCCCGGCCGCACCTGGTCCATGTCGGCTGCCGCTGTACGATAGGCCTGCTTCTGTGCATCGAGGACAGGTAGATCCTGGCTGAGCTGACGATCGACGGAGCTATAGGCCTGCGCATAGCGATCAACGGCCTGCTCAAAGCCTGACATGGGCCGTACCCGCTCGGCCAACCTATCCCGCTCGCCACGATCCTCGCGCCGCTCGCCGTCCCGCGCCGGCCGTTCAGCCTGCGCAGCGCCTCGGCCGGATTTCAGCTTCAGGCCATCGAACATGCCGCGACGGGGGGCACGCTCCATGCGCTCAGGATCGGCCTGCGAGGGGGTACGCTCCTCGTAAGCAGAACGCTCGCTGTGTGACCGATCCTGAACAGCCCCTGCTGTCGAGCCAGCAAGGGAGGGCGCCTCGTGCCCTTTGATTGCGGCATCACCAAGATCGATCTCGCTGCGAACACCGATCGCCTCGGCAATGCCACGCCGCTCGGCAAAGTCCCTGGCATAATCCAGCGTCGTTTCTTTCGCCCCGGAACGCGACAGCCGGCTTTCGAGCTGATCATAAGCAAGCTCGGCCACATCCTGAACCCGCCACCCATTACGGTGCGTCTGTGTGCCATCCGGCAAGGTGACGGGAACCGCCCCCTCATGACGAAGGCCGATCGTCGCGCCGATCTCCGGCGACGCCTCGGCCATCGCCCGCCCCAGATCGACACCCCACGTCGTCGAGCGCTCGCCGTTGGCATTCTCCAGCGTCACGAAATAGCTGTCGCGATTGCCGGCCTTGTGCTCATAGGGCGCAACCCCATGCGCCACCAGCCGGCCGGCTCTCTTGTCGGTAAATTCTTGGCTGTCGGCATAGAGCTGTGCCCCGTCACGATGACGGGTCATGGCGACATAGGTCAGATGCCGATCCATCGTGCCCGACGCCAGAACAAAGGCACGATCGACGGTCGCGCCCTGGTTCTTATGAATGGTGGTGGCATAGCCGTGATCAATGGCCTGGTAACTGTTCACCGGTACATTGATGATATCGGATCTATCCGCCGTTCTCCCGTCGAGCTGCACTTGTATCGCGTCCTGCTCGACGGAGAGCACCTTCCCCAACATGCCGTTCTTGACGCCGAGATCCCGATCGTTTTCCAGAAACACGATCCGGTCGCCTTCGGCAAAATCGCGCTTTCCGTCATTGGTCTGATAAGTCAGCGCCCGAGGCCTTTCCTCGCCCCTGCCCTTTCCGATCGAAAGCTCGTCAACGCCGGCACCACCAGGCGCGACCCGCGCCAGCTCGCCGCGCTCCTGAAGCCCCGAACGGATCGCATCATTGATGGCGCGAACATCGACACGACGATGCGCCATGGCGACACGACTGCCGTCTGGACGGTCCTCGCGATCGGCAAGATAATCCTGCACGATGGCCGCCCGCGCTGCGTCACCATCGGCGGCAAAGTGAACGTCGCCATGATCCCGATAGGCGGCCAGACCGTCAGCGGTCTTATGGGTGGCAAACGACACCGACGCCTCTCGCTGCCAACCCTCATGCTGCCGGCGGATTTCGGACAGTTCGGCATGGCCGATCCGCTCGGCAATGGCCCTGAACGGCGCACCGGCACCGATCGCCTGCAGCTGCTCATGATCCCCGACAAGAACGATTTTCGCACCACGCTTCTCGGCCTCGCCAATGAAGCCAGAGAGCTGCCGGCTGCCGACCATGCCGGCCTCGTCGATGACAAAAACATCGCCGCGGCTGAGCGTCCCCCGGTCGCGTTCCCAACCATGCGACCAGGACGCAAGCGTCCGGCTCTCGATACCGGAACTCTCCTCCAGCCCCTCGGCCGCCTTACCGGAAAGCGCCGCACCATGAACCCGATACCCTTGCGCTTCCCACGCCTCACGCGCCGCCGCCAGCATCGTGGATTTGCCCGCCCCGGCAAACCCGACGACGGCCGATATGCGCTCCGGCCCGGTCACATGCTCGATCGCCTGGCGCTGCTCATCCGACAGTCGCGCAGCCCCATCACCGGACGCCTTCTGAATGGCCGCATCCTGCCGGCCGATCGCGCCAACGACATGCCGGCGATCGACACCATGACTGCGATCATCCGCCATCCGTTCGGCCGATCGCGCCATGCCGGATTCAAGATTGACCATCTCGCGGGTCGAATACTTCGCAAGCTCGATCTCGCCCGTCTGCGGATCGATCCGCTCCGGCTGAAGCTCTGCCAACCCCGGCGATGCCATCACCGACGCAAACGCATTCTGGAACGTCTGGGCGTCGTCATTGATGTAGCGATGCAGGGCACGAGCAACGTCGCGCCGATCGAATACGCTCTTCTCCTGGGAGATGATCGTCAGAACCTGTTCCGGCTTTTCGCGGATCAGGTCGGCATTCTTCTGAGCCGCTTCGGCATCCAGCCGCGCTCGCTCGACACCCATCCCCTGCCGCTGCATCTGCGTGGCATGAACGCCGACATGCTCGGTCGGCGAAAGCTCAAGCCCCCTCTCCTGATGCGAACGGTGATCGATCCGGATATCCAGCCCCTCACGCTGAAGCTGGCTGTTCGCAATGCTCTCCCACGATTGCCGGATGTCGCGAAGCTGCATGTCCGTGGTCGCCATCCCGTTCGACAATAGCCGGGCATTCTTGTGCTCAAGATAGGTCTTTTCCCCAAGACCACCCTCGCCCACCTGCCGCGTCGTCATCAAAACGTGGGCATGATAGTTCCGGACGTCGCCTTTCTCATGCGGCGCATGGATCGCGAAATCGACAGCAGCGCCATACCGATTGGCCAGATCCTGGGCAAACGTCCGCGTCGCCTCGATCCGCCCTTCGGCCGACAGTTCATGCGGAAGCCCGACTTCGAACTCGCGAGCGACGCGGGCGTCTTTGCGCTTTTCGGCAAACTCGGCCGCATTCCACAAGGCTGAACGATCCAAAGCCCATTCGGCCGAACCTGTGGCGCCGGCACCCGGCTCGGGAAGAACGATCTCGGTGTGTTGCACGCCCTCTTTTCGGGTGAAGTCATGCACAAGCCCGTCGCGCTCGTTCGTCAGCTTAACGGCAGAGCGATACGCGGCGGATGCAACAGCGCTGCGGCCGGATGACCGCGAGATAGGTTTTGCGCTGAGATGATAAATCGCCAAACGGCATCCTCCGAGTGCCGAGGAGATTAACAAGCACTGACTTGCGCAGCAAGTCGTAAGTGCGCCCTTATGATCCTGTTCGCTACGCTCTCGAAATCATCGGTGTCCCGCTGCGGCTAAGTAAAATGCGTCACACGAAACGCAGAAATGGCTGATCGGTCGGCAGTTTTCTGGTCAAAGAGGGTATCTTTACCGTGATCATCGGGCCTGTTTCCCCTATAGTGATCAGCAATCGGAACGAAAGGCGGCGGTAAATTGACTGAACGCACGTATGCGAAATCCGCGATCACTCAGCTCAAGCAAGCTTCTTCGCGTCGGCCACCTTGGCAACTGTCGATGATCGGAAACACGGATGAGCCGGTTCATCTATCGGTGGAGACCGTCAATGCTCTGACGCGGATCTTCGATCTCATGCCGGCGCTGGGTGGCGTGTCGATCAAGACGGAACATGGCGACATATCTGCCAGCCGTAATTTTCCGAGTGGGTATATGGAGACGGTCGATGCCCTGATCGGATCTGTATTCAAGAACGACGCCGACATTACCGGCATTGTATTCCCTGCGACCAGCACGCGGCCCGAACATATGGCCACGGCTGAAAATCCGCATTTTCTGCAAAGCGGAAAAGAGATCGCGGCGATTACCGCATCTCACGAAGCCGGGGAGATGAGCAGCGAAGAAGCACTTCGCAGGATCAAGGACGTTTATTCAGAGGAGTAGGTATTTGGCACGCAAGACAATTGAACAGCGGCTGGCGGAACTGGATGCACAACGGTCGGCACTCAAGGCCAGATTGGGAAAACAGGAGCGGGCCAACGATACGCGGCGCAAGGTTCTGCTCGGTGCCCTGGTCCTCCATCGTCTCGAAAACGCAGGCGATCCGGAATTTACAAAACGCCTCGCAGATTGGCTCCGCCGTGAGCTGCCCGGCTTCCTCACTCGCGATGGTGACAAAGCACTGTTTGCTGATTTGCTCGGCGCTGAAAGACCGATCATGGAGGGCACGCCGGAGAAGTCGGCATGAGGGGGCTCCGTGGGCATTTCTACATTAATACACGCTAAGGGAATTTGAAGTTGTTTGGATTGAAGCGGTTAGCCCGGATTGGCCTGAAGCGTTCGAGGGGTCGGTCAATTTCGTTCCAGAGGTAGTCGCCGGTGAGCGCGATATGCGCCCATGGTAGTGGTGCGACCTGGGAGAGCAGCTCGTCCGGAATGATAATACCCTGACTGCTGATATAATCGACAGCACGGCTGAGATAGACAGTGTTCCACAGGATGATGGCGTTGACGACGAGGTTAAGACCGGACGCGCGGTAAGCCATGGTTTCGGCGACGCGGTTGCGCAATTCGCCGAGCTGGTGGAGGAAGATGGCGCGTGCGAGAGCATGACGGCTTTCACCCTTGTTGAGGATCGCATGCGATCTGCGGCGCAGTTTCGTATCGAGCAGCCAGTCGCAGATGAAGATCGAGCGTTCTATCCGGCCCATTTCGCGCAGGGCCTGGTTCAGCCGGTTTTGTCGCGGCGACGCTGCCAGCTTCTTGAGGATGACGGAAGGCGGCACCAAACCTGCAGCGATCGAAGCCTTCAGCCGCAAGACCTCATCCCAGTGGTGCTCGACGACATCCATGTTGACGGTTCCAGCGATCAGCGCGTCGAGCGGTTCGTAAGCCGGATCGCGATCAATGACAAAGAGCCTGCGATTGCCGAGATTGCGGATACGGGGAATGAGCCTGTAGCCAAAGGCGTGGAACATGGAGAACGTCGTTTCGGTGGCGCCAGCGGTATCGGTTGCGTGCTCATAGATTTCGACGGAGCTTTCGTTGTGAAGGAGGCCGTCGAGAACGTAGGGGGCTTCGCCCTCGGATGCCTGGATCATGCGGGAGAAGAAGGAAGCAAAACGGTTGGACAGGAAGCCATAGATCGACGCCCCCGGTCGCTTGCCGTATTTTGCATTGTAGTCGAGGCTGGCTTCGCCACGCCCGCCAGCCGGAAAGAACTGTCCGTCCGAGGAGGAGATATGGCCGTCACCCCAGATCGCGGCAAAGGGATGGGCCTGCTGCGCATCGACCAGCACGGCGGTCGCCGTGGCGTAGGTTTCCGATCGCATATGCCTGTCCACCATCAGCATCATCTGGTGGATCGTGACGCCGCGTGAGCTTTCCGCCATACGTTCGGCTCCGGCATTGGTGGCGTCGGCAAGGATCGCTGCCATCAGCGCTGCCTCGTCGTTTGCCGTCTCACCGGTACGATAATGCGTGAAGCTGTCGAGGAATTTGGTCCAGCTTTGCACCTCGGCAAGCAGGCTGGTGATCCTGATCCGTGGCACCAGAACATATAGTCGGCGGCTGAGCGCGACGATGCTGTCGCGCTCCTCCTCGCGGATCGGCGAGATCGACAGGCCCTTGTCGGAAATCGCTGCATCCGGAATAGCATTGGCAGCCGCCGCCTTTGCCAGCTCTTTCAGCTTCGCATCGAGCGTGGCGGTCCGTTCTGCTCGCCATTCGGCAAAGCTGTCGGGGAGTGCGAGCCCGAGCCGCCCCTCGGCGCGCATCAGCTCGAAGATCGGCCGAGGCAGAAGATAATCCTCGAAACTGCGCCATGCCCGGCTGCCTTCGACCCAGATGTCACCGGCCCTCAGACGCTCTCGCAGGTGAACGAGGACCGCCACTTCCCAGGCGCGCAGGTCGATATCGGCACTGTTCGGGCGCACGCAGCGTCGCCATTTGCGGGTCAGAAAGGCGAGCGGCACCTGCGCCGGCAATTTCCGGCCGCCATAGAGCGCGCGCAGATGGTCCACTGCTACAAGGATCGGATCATCAGCACGAAACGACCGGAACGAGAACGTGCGGAACATCAGTCTGCCCAGCTTGCGCAACGATTTGTGCCGCTTGATGAGCTCGTCGAATTCGTTACTGCGATCAGGGTGGACGACAGATCTGGCTGCCGCCATGCTGGCGACCAATCCGTCCCAGCCGAGGGAGGCTGCGATCGCCGATGCAAGATCGGTTTTGCTCGCACGAGCGGCCAGAAGCGCCTCGCCGAGCTTGAGATGCTCAAGCGCCACCCCATCAAGAACCTCGGCCTCTTTTAGCCGGCGTTCCGTGCGGCTGATCTCGGCCTTGCGGCGGTTGCTCCCAATCATTTTGCAGAACATGTCGATCGTCAGGTCGGTGATCGACGCCTGTCTCTCGATGACGAAGGCGGCCAGCGTGGCGTAGCGACGTTCGGATGTCAGGCGTCGTATCTCCCGGGCATGCAGAATGCGTGCATCCCTGGCGATGATGCCGTAGCGATTGGCATGGATCGTCTTGCGACGGTCGTCGGGAATGGCGGCTGAGCGCAATACCTCGAGGCGGGCGATCAAGCCTTTGAGGTTCTTCAGCTTCGCCCCTTCAGGTGCTTCCGCAATCCAGCCAAGGTGGCTCCGATCGCCGGCCCGCTCAGCGAGGAGCTGATCAAGCGCCTCGATCGAAGGCTGCTCCAGATCCCGGATCAATTCGCGATAGGCTTGTCGACGCGCCGCCGCCCGGCCGGCCAGTGCCAGACGGATCAGCAGCTCCGGCATAGGAACGAGCAACTTTCGTTCCTTCAAGGCTTCGATCACGGCCTTGGCGATCGGCGCACCTTGTTCAGTGGCCGCCGCCTCGCGTGCCGCCGCCGTTATCAACTCGCGATAGTCACTCGTCCGGACAGGCTGAAGCTCCAGTGCAGAGACGATCTCGCGCGCGTGTTCCCGGCGCGTTTCGTCGCGCTGGGCGTAGAACTCGAACACTGCAGGGTCGATGCCCAGCTGGTCGGCGACAACAGAGACAACCGCCTGAGGTGGAACTTCGCCTATTCGCAGCAGACGGCCCAGATCACGCACCAGTGCGAGTTGGATCGCAAAGCCAAGCCGATTATGCGACCGGCGATGTTCCTTGACGAAGACAATATCCTCGGAAGTCAGTGCATAGCGCGCTTGCGCATCTTCATAAGCTTCGGGTGGTTCGAATAAAACGGCACGCGATTGCTCATCGAGAAACGCCATCAGCCACGGTCACTCGTCAAACTACGGTTTCGGGCGTGCCGGTCTTGCCGGGGCCTGTCCATCCAGTCCGCTTCAACGTGTCGATCAAGGTCGAGCGCGCCACCTTGAACGTCCGGCACACGGACGCCTTGCTGGCGCCAGCTTCCAAAGCAGCTAGAACCTGCTCGACCTTTTCCGCATCGATCGTTGGAGGTCTCCCGCCCTTACGGCCACGTCGGCGAGCCGCCGCCAGGCCGGCATTGACCCGCTCGGTGATCAGCACTCTCTCGTATTCTGCAAGCGAGCCGAACAGGTTGAACAGAAACGCGCCGTGCGAATTCGTGGTGTCGATCGCCTCCGTGAGAGATCGGAAGGCGACACCACGTTCCTTCAAATCCTCGACGATACGGATCAAGTGGGAGAGTGACCGGCCTAACCGATCTATCTTCCAGACGACCAGGACATCGCCTTCGCGCAATTCGCCGAGGCATGCCTTCAGACCCGGCCGGTCATCACGCGCTCCGGAAGCGCGATCCTGATGGAGATGGCGCTCATCGACCCCGGCCGCGAGCAGGGCATCGCGCTGCAAGGCAACCGACTGGCGCTCGTCACTACTCGATACCCGCATGTAACCGATCAACATGTGCGACAAACCTCAAATCAGGTGTTGCCGCACAGCCTAACATTCCGACAGGGTTTGTCGCGCAAAAAATGGCCCTATTGCGTGGCCAGTTTGCCCCGCGATCACGGTGAGCGGAAATCATGTGTTTCCCGTCACCTGCAAAATGCCCTTAGCGTGTATTAATGTAGAAATGACCACAGAGCCCCATGACAGCCGTTTGAGCATGAGCGAAGCGCTGACGGTGCGGGTGCGCAGTGAGGTCATCAAGCGCAGAATCTCGTCCCAGTGCGCCCGGATCAAATCGGCGTCGATGCGATCGCCCATGACATTCTGGAGAATGCCATACTGCTTGCCGGGGCCAAAGCCGTAGAGGCATCGGCCATCGAGATCGGGAATGCGCGGGACAAATGCAAAGCCTAGCGCATGGCAGAAGGCGAAGACGAGATCACTGACGCCGCCACCATCGACATGATGGCGCACGATGTCGAGGCCCGCATCCGTTTCGAGAAGCGCGTCGAGAACATGGACGGCCTCGCTCGCCGTGGCGGCGATGATTTTGGTATGGAAGGGAGCATATCGACCGGAGATCGCCGTGTAGAGCTTGATGATCGGGTTGGTTCCGTAACGGCCGTTGACGCCACCGGCGATTTCGCCGCCATCGCCGAGATGGATATGTTGTCCGTCGGAAGACGATATCGTGTTCGAACCGAAAACAGTGGCGATCGGCGCCGCGTGCTGGGCTTCGACCAGCCGGGCAAGTGCCAAGGTGAAGGTTTCCTCCCGGAAGTGCCAGATCGCCATCTGCTGTAGCTGGCGGCGTGTGATGCCGGGGCAGGCCAATGCCATCTTCGAGAAGCCGAGATTGGTGGCCTCGGCGATGAGCGCGGCATAGAAAATTCGCATATCGCCCGGCGTTCGGCCTGTCTGAAGATGCTCGAACAGTGAGCTGAAACCGGTCATTCGATCCACGTCGGCGACAAGATCCGTCAACCTGATCGGCGGCATGCTGCTCGCAACTCTCCTTGCGAAGGCGAGCGCGGCTTCGGTCTCGGCAGTTTTGACCGCAGGCACCCGCAGGCCCTTCGCGCCGATCCGCGTGTCGCCGCGACCCGCCTCCAGCCGGCTTGCTGCCTCACGCAATTTTTGATCGAGCGCCTCGGCTTTCTGGGCGAGATAGATCTCGACATCAACCGGGATGGCGACGGGAATGCGGGCCTCGGCCTTGATGATGGAATAAGTCTGATGGGAGATCATGCCCTCATCGAGGGCGCGATATGTGCGAGAACCTTTGATCCAGATCTCGTTGGCAGCGATCCGGTTCTTCAGCTCAACGATGACAAAGATTTCCAGCATTCTGCGGTCAACCGAGCCATCTGGCGTTCTGATTTCCTTGCTCCACCGCTTGTCGACCAGATCGAGCGCCGCTTTGATCCATTGCGCGTCCAGAGAGCGACGGCGGCTTTTCCCTGCGGCCGTCATTTGCATCACCACGTTGATGAAATCACGGCTCTGACGATTACCCTCGAACGTGAAGGCTGCCAGGAATGGTGCTGCAAAGCGCCGGATACGCATATATTGCGCCGGCAGATAGGCAATCAGATCATCGTCCTTGCGGGGACGAGATGCTGCCTTCGCAGCCGCGGTTGCCCGCATCAACTGCTCCCAGCCGCCGACTGCATTGACCGCCTCATCGAGCGAAAGGTCGGTTTCTCGCCTGGCAGCGATCGCCTCACCGAAGCCCACGAAGAAATCCAGCGCCGATGTCGCCGAGGTGGCGGTTTCCAGCAGTCGTTTGTCGCGCTCTGCCTCGGCCCGCCGAAACGCCTTGCCGATCAGGACTTCGAACATGGCGATTGCGGCATCCGTGAGCGCGATTTCCATCTCCAGAAGGAAAGCTGCGAGCGTAGCATATCGGCGGCCGGGCCGCATTTGCTCGAAGTTCTGGGCGGTCAGGCGCCGGCCCTCTTGTGCCATGCGGCTCACCCGATGGGCGGGGACGGCCTGAAGCACATCACTTGAAAGGCCAACGTGGCGCACGGCCTCAAGCCGATCGATCAGACCCCGCATCGCTGCGTCTCCAGCCTTTCCGGCAGGTTCACGTAACCAGGAGACCCCGCTCTGGCGGACGCGTGGACCAATACCGAGCAGCGCTTCCATTCTGACGATGATGTCGGGCGTCAGCCTTCCGGCAACATCGGCAAACAGCGCCTCCTCAGCCTCGGTGCATGCCTGTCCGGCCATCCGTTCGATCACGGTGATGCCGGGAATGACGATACGCCGCCGGCGCATCTCATCGGCGAGAGCGGCGACGACGAATTTGTCCTTGGTCGAGGCGATCGCCACGCCGCGCGCGAAGGCAAGCAGATCGGTGCGCAACGGGTGGCTCAGCTCGCTGAACCCGTAGTGTTGGCGGAGGACGGTCAGTTGTTCGTAGCGTGTGGGCGCTCTTCGTGCGAAGCTGGCAAGTGCATTCGGCTCGATGCGGAGTTGCTCGGCAAGGAAGGTGAGCGCGCTTTCCGGGATGACCTCTCCGCGCTGGATGAGACGGCCGGGATAACGGAGCGCACAAAGCTGAAGGGCCAAGCCAAGACGGGTATCGTCGCGACGGCGCGTTTCCAGAAGACGATGGTCCTCATCATCAAGGCTCCAATGGCGGATCAGGGTGTCGTCGTCGCTGGGCAGGGCAAGGAAATTCTGCCGTTCGGCATCCGTCAAAATCATGCGGCGAGGCATCGGCGCTCCATATGTCACAAAAAGACTGGAGATAACCGTTCGCGGAGCTTACTTTGCAAGACGGGTTATGTGACAATCTACAGGCTTTGGCGCGGCCAAATCGAAATTGTCACGCAGACGGACGAATAAATGACAGCTCTGATCGGATATGCGCGAGTGTCGAAAGCCGACGGCAGCCAGGTCCATGACCTTCAGCGTGACGCGCTGGCACAGGCTGGTGTCGACGCCAACAATGTCTATGAGGATGCCGCGTCAGGAAAGAAAGAGGACCGTCCAGGTCTCACCGCCTGCCTGAAGGCGCTGCGTCGCGGTGACACGCTTGTCGTCTGGAAGCTCGATCGACTCGGCCGCGATCTCCGCCACCTCGTCAATCTGGTCGATGATCTGACCCAACGGCATATCGGCCTCAAGGTTCTGGCAGGTGAAGGGGCGTCGATCGACACCTCGACGGCGAATGGCCGGCTGGTGTTCGGCATATTCGCGGCGCTGGCTGAGTTCGAGCGGGCATTGATCATTGAGCGCACCAAAGCTGGTCTCGCCGCCGCACGCGCACGTGGCCGGAACGGCGGAGCGCCCTTCAAAATGACGCCGGCGAAGCTGCGCCTTGCTCAGGCAGCAATGGGGAAGCCGGAAACCAAGGTGGCCGATCTTTGCGCCGAACTCGGTATCACACGACAGACGCTCTACCGGTTTGTCGATCCTAAGGGCGCGCTGCGCACCGATGGAGAGCGGCTGCTTATGCGGAAGGCAAAGAAATGAAACGAGTCCTCATCGTCGGTTGTCCGGGCGCCGGGAAATCCACACTCGCCAAAGAACTGGCCGAAGCGACCCGCTTGCCCGTCGTCCACCTCGATAGACATTACTGGCAGCCGGGCTGGCAAAGGCCGGATAGCGCATCATGGCAGAAAACCGTCGAAAAGCTTGCGGCGCAATCTGAATGGATTATGGACGGGAATTATAGCGGCACGCTTGAGCAGCGATTGGCATCTGCGGACACGCTTATCCATCTCGATTACACAACATCGTTATGCCTGTGGCGAGTTATTCGACGAACGGTATCCGGTTTGGGCCGAAATCGCGGTGATCAGCTCGCGCCGGGATGTCCTGAACGCTTTGATTGGGCCTTCTTCCGATTTGTGATCAATTACCGAAAGGAGCAACGACAGCGCGACCTTGCTCGAATGGAAGGATTTGCCGGTCGGGTGTTCCGGTTCACCTCGCCAGCCGAACTGTTGGGCTTCGTAGCTGCCATCAAGAAGGCTGCGCAAAAGGCGTGAAATCGGCCTACCGTATATCTGTGCCCCTTTAATGTTCAGGGGCCAGAATTGCCGAGCGCATTCGCTTTCTCCGGTCTCTGAACCTGCCGACGACGTTGATGGATCGAATTCCGGCCAAGGTCTTTGACGAATTTGCTGCAGAGGGGACGCGAATGAGCGCGCAGCATCTGCGCGACCTTAACACCGAACGCCGACATGCTGTCCTGGCTGCAACAGTGCTCCACCTTTCCCGCCATCTCACCGATTGCGCGATCGACATGTTCAAGAAACTCATGGGCATCCTGACCCGGCGAGCCAATAACCAGGCGGCTGCTCGCGTCACCCGATCCGTTCGGGAAGTGCAGACGCCGTTGAAGGACGTTTCAAAAGTCTGCCATGCGATCATCAAGGCCAGAGAGAAGGGTGAGGACATGGCTAAAGCGCTTGATCTGGTCATCCAATGGCCAGCTTTTAAAACCAGTGTCCAGGCGGTCGATACGCTGATCGCGCCGGATGTTATCGACGGTAAAATCGAAATGCTCCAGCGCTATCCGACGATCAGGAAATTGGCGCCACAGTTTCTCTCCACTCTCGTGTTCCGCGGTCACGCAGTGGCGGCGAACCTCTTGCGGGCGCTATCCGTGGTCGCGGGTCTATATCGTACGGGCAAAAGGACCATACCCGACAAGGCACCGATCTCCTTTGCGCCGAAGGGCTGGATGCCTCTCATACTCAAAGATGGAAAGATTGATCGCAGGGCTTATGAGCTTTGCCTGTTCAGCGAATTGAAGCGCCGGCTCGATGCGGGCGATGTCTGGGTGGAAGGAGCCAAACGCTTCCAGTCTTTCGAAAGCTTTCTCATTCCCAAGCCGACATTCGAGCTGATGCGTGAGGAAGGACCGCTTCCAATCGCCGTTGATACCGATGTCGAGACGTATCTTCGCCAACAGCGCCAGTTGCTGAACGATGGACTGGCTGACCTCTCACGTCTAGCCGCAGCCGGCGAGCTCGACGATGTAGAATTGACCGGGGCGCGGTTTAGCGTCACGCCGCACAAGGCTATGTTTCCGGATATCGCCAAGTCGGTGAAGCTAAAGGTGGAAAGCCGTCTGCCTACGATTCGCATCACTGACCTTTTGCTCGAGGTTGACGCCCGAACGGAATTTTCGAACGCCTTTACCCATTTGCGCAGCGGTCGGACGGCCGACAACAAGCTTGCGCTCCTTACCGCCATCCTGGCGGACGGCATCAATCTCGGTCTCACGAGAATGGCGGACGTTTCCCCGGCATTTCGATGCGCCAACTCGCCTGGGCGCACGACTGGCATATTCGCGAGGAAGGTTACACGGCCGCGCACGCCATTCTCGTCAACGCCCAGAGGCAATTGCCTCTGGCAAGCTTGTGGGGCGATGGAACAACGTCATCCTCCGATGGCCAGTATTTTCCGGCGGGCGGACACGCCGAGGCGATCGGCGACCTCAACGGCCGCTATGGTCCCAACCCCGGCGCCAAATTCTACCGGTTCACCTCTGACCAGTACGGCGCTTTCTACATCATCGCCATGAATGCCAATGCGAGCGAAGCCATCTATGTCCTCGATGGACTGCTCTATCATGGCAGCGATCTCGCCATCGAAACCCACTATGTCGATACCGGCGGGGTAAGCGATATGAGCTTCGCCCTTTGCCATCTCGTTGGTTTCCAGATTGTGCCTCGGCTGCGCGGTCTCAAGGATCGCAAGCTCTATCTCTTCCCGGGCGACACGCCTCCCGAAAACCTGGCGTCGCTCGTTGGCGAGCACATCAACGTCGAGCGGATCAAGGCAAACTGGAACGACATCCTGCGGCTGGTCACGACGATCCGTTCCGGGCAGGTTCGGCCTTCGACCCTGTTGGCAAAGCTGTCCGCATTCCCACGCCAGAACGGACTGGCGTTGGCGCTGCGCGATCTCGGTCGTATCAATCGGTCCATCTTTCTGCCCCAGTGGTGGCAGAACCCCGAAATGCGCAGGAACGCGACGGCCGGCCTCAACAAGAGCGAATCCCAGAACACCTTGGCCCGTGCGCTATTCTTCAACCGTCTCGGAGAACTGCGAGACAGGACCTTCGAGAGTCAATTCTACCGGGCGTCCGGGCTGAACCTGCTGATCAATGCCATCGTCTACTGGAACACTCTCTATCTCGAACCGGCCTTCGCCGAACTCAACCGGGAGGGTATCGCCACGCCGCCCGACCTAGTCAAACACATCACCCCGCTCGGGTGGCAACACATCAGTCTCACTGTCGATTACATCTGGACCTCGACGGAAAGCCTCGATCTCAGGCCGCTACGGCGCGAAACATCCATCCTCGCAGCGTGATCACCATACGTTCTCAAAAGTCGGACAGATTCAACACTTTCGTGTCGTGACGCCTATCTGCCGCCGTCGCTCGCGCTATGGCTGCTCGACAGGATCGAACAGGGTCACTTTATCGATCCATCCGAAGCGGCGTTCGTCCTCCTGGGCGAAGCCCACGAGCTTGAACCTCACATCGATCTGCGTGACGAATTGATGAGGCGCGGGATACAGGCGGCGATCGATGATCCTCGACCTGGTATTTCAGGAGAAGAGATGAAAGAGCGGCGGCGCAATAAGGTCTTCCACGAACCCGCTCAATGGGAAAAACGGTCCCGGCGCTGACGCACCGGGGCATGTCTCTGGCCGCTCCTCCGGCTCTCTTCGGCGCAATGGGGGAGCGCGTTCGCCGCCGGAGCGGGGCGGCTACCGCCGCCCATCCCCAAGATGCGGCGCCGTAATTTTCCTATAAATTGCCTCATCCATGATACCGAGGCGGCGCTGTGCGTCTGCCAATTCGGCAATCTCGCGGGCAAGACGGCTAGACTTCATCGTCGGCATTCTGGATCTCCCTCAACGACTTGCCCGACCAGCTAGGCTTATGGCGGCTACCCTGCCCCAATCTATCAATATCCTGTGTCGGTAGCTCTCGGCCGGCACGCTCTCTCCAAAAGGGCCGTAGGGCCGGCCGGGAGCGGGTCAATATGCTCGACGGCGCGTCAAGCGATGGCCTGCAGTCCTTTATTGCGCACGACGGTCAACAATCGTAGCGCCGGACCACTCGGCCGCTTCACACCGCGTTCCCAATCAGAAACCAGGCCTTTACTGACATTGAGGTAACGGGCAAACACGGGCTGGGAAATGCTTTCGCGCTCACGGATCGAACGGATTTCTTCCGGAGTCAGGGAGGCCACGGTTGTCAGGCAGCCTTCATCAAATTCGCGCATCGTCTTTTTGTCGATCGCTCCGGACTCGTAGAAACCTTCCATCATCTCGTGGACGGCTGCCAATGCCTCACTTTTGTAGGTCTTACTCATCGCATTTCACCTCTGACATACGCCCCGCAGCGATTTCCGCGTCTATCTGCTCATCTGAAAATCCTAGAACCAGCTTCGCGGCCTTTTTCAGATAAGCCTCATCGGCATCATCAAGATTGGCCATGTTGCTCTTGGCAAAGCCAAATGCAAAAACAGCCCTCTGCTGCGTCCGGAAGAAAACCAACGTCCGGAATCCACCGGACTTTCCCGCACCAGGCCGAGCAAGCCTCTGCTTGATGAGACCAGAACCCAAATCGGCATCAATCTGACCGCGTTCGGCGCGCGCAATAGCCTCACAAAGCATGGCGTCAGAGATTTTCTCCTTTCGGGCAAATTTCTGAAACCAACCGTTTTTGAAAACTCTCACGCCGGTTCCTTATCCCCAAATATATAACGCTGAGCGTTACCCTTCAAGAGCTTCATTCCGCCCCTCGAGAGCTTCAATTGCTCGCTCAATCGTTTCTGCCAGCGTGATCTCATGATGATCCGCATAGTTGTAGATCGCTTCGATAGTCTCTGCGCGAAGGCGCGTTGCGAATTGCTCTGTACGTCCCGTTTTCCGGCGCGTTCTACGCATCGCCCGAATGGTGGGAGCAGCTTCGGAACTGGCAGCCTTCGGTGTTTCTCTAAATCCTGCGGCTCTAGTCGCGGCCTTAACTGCATTATTATCGACTGGCGGCGCTGGCGTGTTGTCCAGACCTCCAAAATCGAGGGTCGCACGCTTCTTATCTTCAGTGCTCATGCTCCCTCTCCTCTCAAAGCGTTGATAACAGCCTGGGCAAATTCGCGGCTATTTTCCTTGGCACTCTGCAATCCCGACACGTCGGACGCTTCCAGATCACGAAGTATTCCGCCGAGGGAGAAAAGTGCCCGGTAAGCGGCGCGGTCGATCAGAGTTGCAGGTAGGACCGGTATTGCCGCGTCGGAAAATTGTCGATCGATGTCGCGAGCGGTTCGCTCGCGAATAGCTGGCGGGACACGTGTAAAGAACACCCTGTAAGGAATATCGCGGTTGGCGACCTTCCTCATCTGGTGAACCAGTTTTACGGATTTAGCGGCCTCCGATGCATCGAGCACAGAGCTTTGGAGCGGGATTAAAACGAGATCCGAGCGGGCAATCGCAAAACCAATTCGGTCAGTTGCCGTGCCTTCCAGGTCAACGATAACAAAATCAGCATTTGCCCGGGCCTCCTCGATCGTATCGATTATGGTCTCAGCGGAATCATCAATCATAAGCCGCACGGTGTCCGGCGTGCCTTTCAGGCGGGCCCAGGCTTCGAGCGGACGGTTCGGGTCGGCGTCGATCAAGACCACTCTGCGGCCAGCCGCTGCGAACTCGCCAGCAAGCACAACAGCAGATGTCGTTTTGCCGACTCCGCCTTTGCTCGACACGAATGAAATGACTGGCATGACATATCTCCAAATCTGCTAATTAGCTGAAAGCTAGCAGATTTGTATTTATAAACAATTTACATGCAGCTTACTATCAGCCAATAAAAAGCTATCATTTTGTAAGCTGCTAAATTATTTCACGGCCAATTTTCCCTCCACACTTTTTCAAAAGCCATAAGACGTTGGCCGCAGGTGCGAAGCTGCGTTGTCTCATGCTATAGGTGCCAAGCCGGCCCGCAATAAGCGCGGGCCTAACCGTCGCAGGACCTCGTAAGAGGTCCGAATGGCGACGTCCGCTTATTCTTTTCTATTATTTATAGAACCAGGTAGGGATTCAGTCTGTCTGGCGGACTCACGTAGATTGATTGCCTTTCCAAGGCGAGCAAGCGCCTGGCCCAAGGGGTTATCGCCAACATCGAACAGAGTTCGGGCTTCAATATCGAGCGATATCCGATGCGCCTCGATGTCAGCGACGCGTTCTGCTTCGGCCTGAACATGATCGTCTGGAAGCGGAGGGGGGGGCCCCAACGTCCGAGGAGCTGCCGCGCACGATCGGGCAGGGACATGCGATAGGCATTGCTGGTTTGCTGGACCTGGGGGCCGCGCCCCTCGTTGCCTGTCGGCTGATAGCGCCGCAGCCAGTCGAGGAAGCCATGGGCACGCAGGTTCTTCAACGCCCGCACGATCGCGTCACGCGAGCGCCTGAGCTTCAGCATGAGCGTGTCGATCGACGGTTCCAGCCGACCGGTACGGAAATCAACGAGATTGGCGAACAGCTCCAGCAGCTCGATCGCCACGCCTCCTAAGGGTCCATTGCGAGCACCTGGTTGACGGCCTGCCAGTTCATAACGTCGTGCCGCCAGCACAATCGTGCGCACGTCCTGTCGGTTCGTCCGTCGCCAGAATACGCCCTCGCATCGTCCGCGCGCACGGCTTTGCCGCCGAACGGGCGTGCGTTCCCGCTCGGCTGGTGCTCTTTCGAGCACCGCCCCAATCTGTTCAAACATGGTCCTTTCCGCCTCCTTTTTCAGGCGGGCACGACTGTGGACAGCGGACAAAGATTCATCGTCCCGACAAGAGACGCCTCTTGCAGGTTCTTGAACACTCGACTATCTTGAGACCTAGATTGTGTGGCCTCAAAAGCCGATGTCGTAACTGACCGAAAACCCCTAGCCGTTACCAGCGGCGAGGGGTTTTTTCGTTATGCCCTCATTTCATTTTCAACGAACGCCTTTAAAGCTAATTCAAACACTTGAGCCCGCGACGCCAGCCCGCGTTCTGACTTGATCCGATCAAGACAGTCCACCAGATCGGTCGGAAGATCGGTACTTACGTACACTCGCCCTGCCTCGCGCAAACGCTGGCGGTGGGCGGCCACTTTTTCTCTGACTGGTTTCGCTGTGCTCATCGTTACAGGAAACTGCGATTCGCACTGATTCTGCAAGGTGCAAATTTGTAGCTGTACCTTGCATAACCCCACCACGCGGAATGCGAGGCGAAAGATACTTGCTTCAAATTACAAACAGTTTGTAATCTGCTATCTTTTTATAAGCAGTAAATATCGATCGGAGAGCTACGACGCAATTTCAGCCAGATGACGATAGAGCGTGGCCGGATGCACTCTTAGCATTTTAGCGACGTTACGCGGTGACTGCCCTTCATTGACAAGATTACGGGCGACGTTGACCTGCTCCACGGATAGGGCAGGGGGGCGGCCGAACCTAACGCCCTTCGCCTTCGCAGCAGCTCGCCCAGTGCTGGTACGATCATGGATCAAGGATCGCTCAAACTCGGCAATGCCTGCGAAGATCGTCAACACCATGCGGCCGGCCGGCGACGTGGTGTCGGCCCATGGTTCAGCCAATGAGCGCAACCCTGCCTTGGCAGCTTCCAGCTGCTCGGCAATATCGAGAAGGTCGCGTGTGGATCGTGCAAGGCGGTCTAATCGAGTGACAACAACAACATCGCCGTCGCGGAGCTGGTTGACCAATGCAGCGAGCTGCGGCCGATCACGCTTAGCGCCTGACACTTTTTCTTCAAAGATCCGTTTGCAGCCTATCGCCTTCAGCGCCGCGCGCTGCTGGTCCAAAGTCTGATCATCGGTCGAAACGCGGGCATATCCAATTAGCAAGACGGCTTCCGTTCCTGTGGCATTGGCCGGAATCTATCGCGTGGAATCCGTCGCGAAAATCGATATTTTGCAACAACGCGAAATCCAGGAGATCAAATCGAACGAAACTCGGGACTTTCGCGACACCAAGCTAAGCCGAAGGCTGCAATCTGGAAATCACGATTACCTCGCGCCAGAACGCTCGCCTTTAGATAAGAGAACTCCAAGGCAGCATTGGTCCAGGACAGGGGCCGATCTTCTGGCCCACATCTCTCCCCACGGATGGGAACACATCAACCTCACCGGTGAATATTGTTGGCCAAAGCCTTAGCGTAGGATTGCGCCCCCTCCCGCAAATACCCCTAGATTCGGCCATTTTCTCCTTCAAATGTGAGGGCGCCGGCCTGTTGGCTGACGCCGGTGGCCTTGACCTTACGCCAGAAAGATAAATTGGCAGACAGGGTGGCGGAGGAATTGCGGCGTCGAAGAATTCTCACGCCGACGCGATCAGCGCTTGAATCCATCCTTTATGTGGCGATCCAGCGCGGTATCCGCATCACTCACCGGGCTTTGGCTGGTGGACTGGGATGCAGCTATTGTTGCCTATATCGATACCCAAAATTGAAATCGTCATGGACCGGCTCCTCCTTCAATCGCGGATCATCATACTCGATGTCTTTCGAAGGACGCGCCATCCCATAATCAACAGGCACGCACGGTCGCGATCAAAGAAACATATTCATCATCGTTGACTAATGACGAAACATTTGTTTTTTTAAGCACTGTACCTGATGCTATGTGTTTCACATGGGACGGGGAAACCAAGAAAAAGAGGGAGAACTTGATGAAGAACTTCGGACGAAATGTGCTCGCTGTCGCGCTAGCCAGTGGAACAATCGCCTCGGCGGCATCCGCGTCGGCGGCGGATTCGATCGTCGTCGGCGCGGCCGTCGCCCGTAGCGGCTGGATGGTCCAGTACGACGAAGGCCCACTTAACGCCGCCCAACTCGCGATCGAAGAGATCAACGCCAAGGGTGGTGTTCTAGGTCGCCCCCTGTCCCTGGTCGTCTCCGACAGCAAGACGGACCCTGCCGGCAGCGCTCGCGCCGCCTCTGAAGTACTGGCCCAAGGTGCCCAACTTGTGATCGCGTCTTGCGATTTCGACTACGGCGCACCGGCCGCGCTGACAGCAAATGCGCAGAAGGTCGTATCGTTTGGCACCTGTGCC
This sequence comes from Rhizobium oryzihabitans, assembly GCF_010669145.1. Lineage (NCBI taxonomy): Bacteria > Pseudomonadati > Pseudomonadota > Alphaproteobacteria > Hyphomicrobiales > Rhizobiaceae > Rhizobium > Rhizobium oryzihabitans. The sequence goes on along the minus strand of NZ_CP048636.1, from coordinate 3,595 downwards.
GCGGATCCGAAGTTCGACGCTTTTGCTATCGGCCCTTACGCCTTCTCGATGGCGACCGCCACGCCCGGCCTCGGCGCGCTATCCGCCGAATGGGCCTTCAAGAAGGCCGGCTGGCGGACAGCCTATGTAATGCTTGACACCATGCTCGACTACAATAAGTCTGTCTGCAGCAGCTTCACAAAGGTATGGACGGAGCTTGCCGGAACCGACTCAATCATCGGTTCGGACACGTTCAATGGCAACGACATGTCCTACCCGGCACAGATCAGCCGGCTCAAGAACCTACCAAAGCAGCCTGATTTCGTGATGTTCTGCTCGGCCGGAGGCGGCGCTGTCGCCATGCTGCGTCAGATCCGCTCGGCTGGAGTAGAGACACAGATCCTCGCTTCTGACTCGATGGATGGCGACAATTGGCTCGAATCCGTGCCCAAGTTGTCGAACTTCCAGTATGGTGCCTACGGCTCGCTGTTCGGGGACGATCCAAACCCTAAGGTCCGCGAATTTGTCGACAAATACACGGCTAAGTTCGGCACAAAGCCGATCTCCTCGCAGGCCCTGACAGGCTACAGCGTCATCCAGGCCTATGCACTGGCCGTCGAACGCGCCAAGTCGCTCAACGCTGACGCCGTCGTGGCCGAATTGGAGAAATTCCAGGCCGAACCGCTGCTGGTCGGCCAGACCACCTTCACCAAGGACCGTCACATCAACTACGACCGTGGTCAGTTGATCATGAAAGTAGAGGACGGCAAACACAAGGCCGTCGAATGGCAGGTGCCCACCAGCGTTCCGAACCCATTCAAATAGGAACGGCCATGTCGGAAACTTTAGCAATGTCTACGACATCTGGGTCAGCTGTCGTGTCGCGGAGGCATAAAAGTGGCTCCCTTCGCTGCCACAACATCGATGTCCGCTTCGGCGGACTCGCCGCTGTCACCGCCGTCGATTTCGAGGCCGCGCCGAACGAGATCGTCGGGCTCATCGGGCCCAATGGCGCCGGCAAGACGACCCTCGTCAACGTCCTGTCAGGGTTTCAGCGCCCAACATCCGGCGAGGTCTGGCTCGGAGACACCCGGATCGACAGGCGCCCGAGTAACTGGATCAGCCGTCACGGCGTAGTACGTAGTTTCCAGTCAGTCCGCCTGTTCCAAGGGCTGTCGGTCTCCGAAAATATCGAGGTCGGCGCCGTATCGATGGGGCATCCCGCAAGGACGCACGCGAGCAGGCGAACGCCATCATGCAGTGGCTCGACCTCGCTTCGGTCGCCGATGTCGCCGTGACGGCGCTGCCCTACGGTATCGAGCGGCGCGTCGGCATCGCACGCGCCTTCGCTATGCAGCCGCGCTTTCTGCTTCTCGACGAGCCGGCGGCTGGTCTCACCATGGGCGAGGCCGATGATCTGGTGAAGATCATCCTGAATGTACGCGATCGCATCGGCTGCGGGGTGGTGATCATTGAGCACAATATCCGGCTGATCATGAAACTGTGCGATCGAATTCAAGTACTGGCACGCGGTCAGACGATCGCAGAGGGCTCCGCGGCCGACATCCGTGCAAATGTCGTCGTGACGGAAGCATATTTGGGACGGAGCGTTTCGAAAGATCATGCTTGAAATCCGAAATCTTTTTGTCCGATATGGCTCGATCGTCGCACTGCGGGGCATCTCGCTCGACGTTAGCCGTGGCGAGATCGTTAGCGTCGTAGGGCCCAATGGAGCCGGAAAATCATCTCTGATGCTGAGCCTGACGGGCATTACCCGCTCGGAAGGCGAAATCACCTTGGATGGAAAGTCCCTCTCCGGCCTGTCTCCGGAAGCGATCGCCGAACGCGGTCTCAGCCTAGTGCCAGAGGATCGCGGTATTTTTTCGTCGCTCACCGTGCGGGAAAATCTTTCGCTTGGCAGCACACTACCACGGGCCCGGGCCGACTTCGAGCGCCGCCTCGACGAGGTATTCGAGCTCTTCCCGATCCTGAAAGAGCGCCTGCACGGCAGTGCAGGCAAGCTTTCCGGCGGCGAACAGCAACAGCTTGCCATCGGTCGCGCTTTGATGTCGCTGCCGCGACTGCTGCTGCTCGACGAGCCCTCGCTCGGCCTGGCTCCCGTCGTAATCGATCGCGTCTACGACGCCATTACCCTGCTTCGGCAGAAAGGATTGTCGATCCTCGTCGTCGAACAGAACGCGGAGCGCGCGCTCTCCGTTTCCAACCGCACCTTCGTGCTTTCGACGGGCTCGGTCGTCCTGTCCGGACCGTCGGCGCAGCTGCGCGACGATCCGAATTTCCGCGAAGCCTATTTCGGCAATCTCACGGTGGAGGCCATCTGATGGAGAACCTCGTCCAAAGCCTCGTCGACGCCATAAGTATGGGCAGCCTGTTCGCCCTGATGGCGCTCGGCATTGGCCTTGTCTTCGGCATCATGCGACTGGTCAACTTCGCGCATGGCGAATTGGTGATGATCGGAGGCTACGGCCTGCTGCTGCTATCCGGCGCGCCGGACGCCATCGCAGCAGTGCTGGTGATCGCACTGGTCGTTCTGGTCGCCCTTGTGATGGAACGCTGTGCGTTCCGGCCGCTCCGACAGCGCAGCACCCCGACCTTGCTGATCGGGTCCTTCACCGTCAGCTTTCTGCTGCAGAACCTCGTCCTGATGACGATCGCGCCACGCCTCGCGGCGTCAATTTCGGATCGTCACTGCTGCAGAGCGTCAGCTTCGGCAAGATCACTGTATCTTACCTACAGATCGTCATGATTGTGACCACGCTGCTACTGCTCGTCGCCCTCGCCTCCTTTTTGAAATACAGCCGCTACGGCATCCAGATGCGCGCCGCTGCGGAAAATTTCCGCATGGCCGTCTTTTGGGTGTCAAGGCCAACCGCATCATCGCGGTGGCTTTTGCCGTAGCGGCCTGCTGGCTGGTGTTGTTTCGCTTCTCTATGTGGCCCAGATCGGAGCGCTCACACCGCAACTCGGCCTTCAACCTGCCGTAGTCGGCTTCGTGGCCACCGTCATCGGCGCCTGGGCAGCCTCGCCGGCGCGGCGATCGGCGGCTTCGTAATCGGAAGCCTGACCGTTCTGATCGAAATGGCGCTACCGCCTGAACTACGCCCGTTCCGAGACGCCGTCCTCTACTCGGTTCTGTTTGCCCTTCTACTCGTGCGGCCCCGTGGCATCATCATCCTGCCCTGGGCCAAGGAGCGCGTCTGATGAGCCTGCTACGCACCCTCAATACCATGCTGCGCGAAGTGGCGCCGCTTGTCCTGATCTTGGTGGCACTGTGGCACTGACATTTTTGAGTCCTGGATCGTTCGATCGCACCGTGACCGACTGGCTCATCAAGCTCATAGTGGTGGTAGGCCTGTTTATATTCATCGGCAATACCGGCGTGATCTCCTTCGGCCATATGAGCTTCATGGCGATTGGTGCCTATGTCTCCGCTTGGCTGACAATCGCGCCGATGATGAAAGAAGATGCGCCTGCATGATCTGCCGGACGTTATTCAAGCGACTCAACTCGATGTCTTTTCCGCGAGCCTGCTCGCCGGTGGCGCCGGAGCTCTCGCTGCCCTGGTGGCCGGCATTCCGCTGCTTCGGCTGACCGG